>DATHLI010000382.1:0-3847 GCA_035488355.1 bacterium
GCGGGCCGTGGCCTCCGCGGCGGCCGCGACGAGATCGTCGCTGCCCGCCGCGCCGAAGGCCATGGCGCTGGGAAAGTGCGTCCCGCGGAGCCGCACCACCGGGCCGCCCTCCTGGTCGGCGGCCACGAGGAGGGGAGGCCGACGGACCGCGGCGGCATGGCGCTGCAGCGCGTTGGTGAGCGAAGCCACCTGCCCGGGGTCCCTGATGTTCTTGTCGAACAGGACCACGCCGCCGACCCCGCCCTCGGCGATCAGGCGTATGACCTCTTCGGATGGACTGGGCTCCCCAAAATCGACCATGAAGAGCTGGCCGATGAGATCCCGGTCGTCTCCCTGTGCAGGCATTAGAGGATCCTCTCCCCGTGCCGGTACTGCCGCAGCGGCACGAATCCCAGCCGCCCGTAGAACCCGATCAGGTTCGTCCAATCGATGACCATCTCGTCGACCCCGAGGGCCTGGAGGTGGCGGACGGCGGCGTCGAGCAGCGCCAGCCCCAACCCGCGCCCGCGGAACGCCGGGGCCAGACCCATCGGGCCGAGTCCTCCGCACCTTCCCACCGCGGGCGGCCAGGCGATGCTGGGCCCGATCCACCGCGAGCCGGGATGAAACAGGTGGGCGAACCCGCGCACGGCGCCTGCCCGAACGACCCCCACGACGTCGCCCACCGGGCCGCGTGCGGCGAGAAAGCGTCCCATCGTGTACCGCCACCGTCCGGGAAACGTCTCGTCCATAAAATCCAAAAGCGGCCCTTCCTCGCCGGGACGAAGCGGCCGGATCTCGACCTCCGGATGCCCGGTCCGCCCCGCGGCCACCTCCGCCGGCGTCGTGTAATCTTTGATGGACCGGTGGAGATCGTACGCGTCACCGCGCAGCTGGTATCCCGCGCCCGCAAAGAACGCCAGCGCCTCATCCCGCAGCGGGATCCCCGGAAAGAAATGCCCGGGATCCCCGCCGAGCACGACGCGGCGGCGGCCGAGCCCGGCGAGGTACGCCTCGGCCTGGGCCAAGAGCCGCGTGCCGAGGCCGCGGCGCCGGAAGGCGGGGTGGACGACCAGCGCGCTCACCCACCCCCGGTCGGGAAGGGTCCCGTCGCCGCCGATGGGCTCGCGCGCCACCTTCGCGAGACACATCCCCACCGCGGGGCCGCGCTTCGGCCCCCGGGCCACCCAGCAGCCGCTGGGATCGAAGTGGGGGTCCCTCACGGTGTTCTGCGTGAACAGCGATTCGCGGAGCGGGAACGTCTCGCCCAACGCCGCGTTCCAGACGGCGACCACCTCGGGCACCGCCTCGGGGCCGAACGTCACCACCTCGGCGCTCGCCGCCTGGCGGGCGGAGCTCACGTGACCTCCACCTCGATGCCCGCCTCGAAGAGCCGCTCCCACGGAAACGCCACCCGGGTCACCTGGATCCGGCGGCCGAAACAGCGCGCCAGCGGGGGAACATAGTCTCGCTCGAGCCAGGCGCGCGCGGCCTCAGCGCACGGACCCAGGGCGGGCCCGAGCCTCTCGGGCGCGGCCCCGGGATACCGGGGCAGGATCTCCGCGGCCAGCTGCTGGCGAACCCCGGCCTGATACCCCCAGTCGTCGAGAAACCGGCCGATCGTAAAGGCCTGACCCGCCGGTCCCGACGGAAGGAGCGATTGCGCGAGCGCCATCCCCAGCGTGTTGCTCGCGGTGTTCCATCCGCCGTAGGCGGCCATCCTGGATGCCCCGGGCAGATCGAGCAGCCGCCGCACGAACGTCCGGTCCGCGCCGTTGCTGTAGCGAACGTCCGCGATGCCCAGCGGAGGCCCGGCCTCGACGGCCGCCTGGAGGGCTTCGAAGAAATGATCGAGGCCGCGGGGCTCGTACGGCTGCTGGTGCGGGGCCTCTGCCTGGGCGCCCGGAAAGTTGTGGACGAACAGGATCAGCTCCTCCCCTCGGGCCACCCGCCGGCCCCCGGCGGTCGCGATGTGCGAGGTGACGGTGCGATCGAGCGCCTGTCCTTCGTAGCGCGGGATCGCATCCCGGTTCTCGGGATACGCGTAGGTGACCCGCACCCCGGGGGTCCGCGCGCTCCGCTCGAGCCACGCCCGCGCCAGCAGCCGGACCGCGAGTTCATCGGTCCCGTAGGTCACCCAGGCGCGCCCGCCCGCGCCCCGCTCCGCAATGGCGCCCTCGACCGTCCGCAGATCCCGCCGGGTCAGCCCGAACTCGGCCGCGTCGTCCTGCCCCACCAGCAGGCCGTCCAGATCCCCCCGCGCCGCCTGGTCGACGAGGGCCAGCAGCACGGTCAGGTTCCTGGCGCGCCGCGCCAGCACGTCGGCCATCACCGGTGGGGGCACCGCCGCCTGCGCGGCCGCGGCCTGCGCCTGTGAGGATGGATCTCCGGTCTGGGCGAAGCGGTCGAAGTGGTAACTGTAGGCGAAGATCCGCGGGCCGAACTCCGCCCAGTACTCCGGCTCCTCGGCAGCGTCGGGGGCGGCCGGCAGGCGCAGGTTGCTGGCCGCCAGCAGGAGGCGCCGGTGGGGCGCCCGCCGCCGCGCCTCCCCGAACCGGCCCGCCAGGGCGAGACATCGATCGAGGGGCTCGTGTCCGATCCGGGACGGCACGAGCCCGCCGTAGATCATCACTTCCGCGGAAGCGATCAGGACGTCCGCGTCCGCGCCCTCGGTGTCGACCCAGCGCCAGAGGGCGTCGACATCGCCGCTTTGGCGGCGGGCGCCGAGGAGGGCGGCGGGAGGGGTGGCCACGTCCCATCCGGCCAGGTCCGCGAGCGCGAGGAAGGCCCCGCGCGTCACCGGCCGGGCGTCGAGGGGAAGGAACGCGATCCGGACGGCCGCGCTCACTTCACGGCCCCGATGGTGATCCCGCGGAGGAAGTACCGCTGGAGGGCGAGGAACACCACGATCGTCGGCAGGGTCATCAGGACGGCGCCGGCGGCGATGTACCGGGTGTTGTACGCAAAGAGGCCGGAGAGGTAGAGGAGGCCGACCGCGAGCGGGAACTTCTCAGGCGACTTCAGCACGATGAGGGGCCACAGGAACGAGTTCCAGTACCCCGAGAACTCGATGATGGCCAGGGTGGCGAGGGCGGGGGCGACCAGCGGGAGCATGATCTGGCCCCACAGCCGGAACTCGCCCGCGCCGTCGATGCGCGCCGCGTCTTCGATCTCCGCCGGGATCGTCAGGTACGCCTGCCGCAGGAGAAAGATCCCGAACACGCTCGCCGCGCTCGGCAGGTAGACCGCGGCGTAGGTATCCACCATGTGGAGCCGCATCAGCGTCACGAAGTTGAGGATCAGGCCCACATGCTGGGGGAGCATCAGGCTTCCGACGATCGCGTAGAAGATCACGTCGCGGCCGGGAAAGCGCATGCGGGCCAGCGGGTAGCCCGCCATCGCGCTGACCACCACCGTCAGCAGGATGCCCACCCCGGTGATGTAGACCGTGTTGGCGAAGAAGCGGGCGAGCGGCATCGTCGCCCAGACCCCGGCGTAGTTGGCGAGGGTGGGCGGATGGGGAATCAGCACCGGTGGAAACGAGACGACGGTTCCGCTGCTCCTGAGCGACGTGGCGAGCAGCCACACGAAGGGGAAGGTCGTCCCGACCGCGAGCACCCCCAGGCCCGCGTACTGCGCGGCCGCCGCGACCTGCCGGAGGCGGGCGTTGCCGGACCGGAGACGGGGAGGGGTCCTGGGGCGCTCAGCCACCGGCTCAGTAATAGGACAGCCCTCCTTCGCGGAGCAGCCGGAAGCTCGCGATGGAGAGGCCGATCGTCACCACGGCCAGGACCACGCCCAGGGCGGCCGCGTATCCCATGTGGAGGGCGCCGAAGGCCTGATCGAACATGTAGTAGAACATCGTGTA
>DATHLI010000383.1:0-1829 GCA_035488355.1 bacterium
GACGAGGTAGGGGACGGTGAGGAGGGCCACCAGCACCAGCAGGACCTCGGCGATCGCGGCGCCCTGGGCGAAGTGATTCCCCCGGAACGTGGTGTCGAACATGAAGTAGGCCGGGACGTCGCTGCTGAACCCCGGTCCCGACCCGGTCATGGCGACCACGAGATCGAAGATCTTGAGGGAGATGTGCCCGAGGATGATGACCGCGCTCAGGGTGATCGGCTGCAGCAGCGGCATCAGGATGCGCCGGTAGACCTGCCACTCCCACGCCCCATCCACCCGGGCGGCCTCGCGCAGCTCATCCGGGATGCTGCGCAGGCCGGCCAGGTACAGCGCCATCGTGTACCCGGACAACTGCCAGAGCGCCGCCAGGGCGACGGCCAGGATCCCGATCCGGGGATCCGTATACCACCCGGTGCGCAGGGCGCCCAGGTGCACCCGTTCGAGCAACAGGTTGATGCCGACGCTGCCGAGCTGCGCGCTCCCCGGGTTCAGCAGCCACCGCCAGACCACGCCCGTGACGATGAACGAGATCGCCAGCGGCGCGAGGAAGATCGTGCGGAAGATGGTTTCCCCCCGGAGTCCCCGGTCGAGCAGGACGGCGAGCGTGAAGCCGACGCTCAGGCACCCGGCGAGGAAGGCCAGCGTGAACTTGAGCGTGTTGAGGAGATCGATGCGGAAGCGGAAGGTGTCGAACAGGTCGGCGTAGGTGCGCAGCCCCGCCCACGCGTAATTGGGCAGCACATCGTTCCACCGGGTGAGCGACACGTACCCCGTCCATCCCACGAACCCGTAGACGAAGACCGCGATGGCCACCACCGACGGCAGCAGCATGGCGGTGGCCGCCGCACGATCCCACGTCCGGGCTCGCCGGCGCGGCTGGCCTGCCTGCGCAGACCCTGCGCGGAGGGGCCGCCTCGAGGCTACCTGCACACTCCGGCGTTCACGCAGGCCTTCGCGAGCGCCTTTTGGGTGGCCGCAGTATCGCGGGAGGTCACAAACAGCGCAATCGCGTCCTTGTAGTCGGTGGCCCAGCCCTCGCTGGCGGCGGCGCCGTGGATCACGCTGGGGACGATGGCGTCGGTGGTCCACTGCTTCATCGCCCACCGCTGGTACGCGCCGAAGACGCTCGGGCTGCAGTCGGTGCGGGCGCAGATGGATCCCTTCAGCGGGTTGAAGGCCTGCTGGCCTTCGCGGGAGCCGAGCACGCGCAGCCACGCCATCACGTTTTCGCGGTCCCGGACCTTCTTGGGGAGGCCAAAGCTGTCCGAGAGCGCATCGTAGACCCCCGCGTTCCCGGGCGGCGGGGCCCATCCGTAGTCATTGAAGGTCTTGGAGGTGAACCACCCGTTCGCCCAGTCCCCCATGATCATCATGGCGCCCTTCCCGCCCATGATGTACTCCCCCGCCCCGTCCCAGGTGAGGGCGGCGTGGTCGGTATTGGCATAGGCCAGCATCCGCTTGAAGTTGTCCAAGGCCGCCGTCACCTTCGGGCCGGTCCAGGGCGTCGTGCCGGTCCACAGGCCCCGGTAGCCGTCCGCCCCGAGCGCGGCGATCAGCACCGCCTCGAAGGCGTGGCCGGCTTCCCAGCCTTCCTTGTCGCCCAGCGCGAACGGCACGATCCCCTTGGCCTTGAGGGCGTCCGCGTCCTTGAAGAACTCGTCGAGCGTCGCCGGCGGGGCAAGATGGGCGTCGGCGAAGATCTTCTTGTTGTACCAGAGCACGTTGGCCCGGTGGATGTTCACCGGCACCGACCAGATGTCGCCCTTGTACGAGAGGATGTCCAGGAGGCCGCGCGGCATGGCCGTGGTCCAGCCCTCCGCCTTGAACAG
>DATHLI010000384.1:0-3779 GCA_035488355.1 bacterium
AAGCTCGATCCCCATTTTTCCACCTCGTCCAACGACATCCGGGTCTCCTTCAACATCTTCGACAACCTGACCAGCCGCCACCCCGACGGGAAGCTCTCCCCCGGGCTGGCGATCCAGTGGGAGAGGACCGAGCCCACCACCTGGCGGTTCGAGCTGCGCCAGGGGGTGAGGTGGCACAACGGCGATCCCTTCACCTCCGCCGACGCGAAGTTCTCGATCGAGCGGACCTTCGACCCGGCCGCGAAAACGCTGGTCGCGACCGTGTTCACGACCATCGAGCGGATCGAGGCTTCCGGCCCGTTCACCCTCGTCATGCACACCAAGAAGCCGGATCCGCTCCTGGCGGCGCGGCTCGCGTTCTACGGCGGCCAGATCGTCCCCAGGAAGTACCTGGAGCAGGTGGGCCCCGAGGCGTTCAACGCGAAGCCGGTGGGCACGGGCCCCGTCCGGTTCATTTCGTGGACCAAGGACGACCGGCTGGTGCTGGAGGCGAATCCAGACTATTGGGGTGGGAAGATCGATGCCGATCGCGTGACCTTCCGGCCGATCCCCGAGACGGCGCCTCGGGTGGCCGCCCTTCTCAAGGGCGAGGTGGATGTGATCACCCAGCTCCCGCCCGACGAATGGAGCCGCGTGAACCAGAACCCGACCACCCGCGGCGCGGGCAGGCTCTATGCGGGGCTCTACGTGCTGGCCGTCAACTCGAAGGTGAAGCCCCTCGACAACCCGCTCGTGAAGCAGGCGATGTCGCTCGCGATCGACCGCGTGGCCATCGTGAAGGACCTGTTCCGGGGACGCGGGCTCGTCCCCAACGGGCCGATCGCCAAGGGCGACAACCACTACGACCCGGCGCTCCCCCCGCTCCCGTACAGTCCGCAGAGGGCCCGGGAGCGCCTCCGGG
Source organism: bacterium (assembly GCA_035488355.1). Lineage (GTDB taxonomy): Bacteria > Sysuimicrobiota > Sysuimicrobiia > Sysuimicrobiales > Segetimicrobiaceae > Segetimicrobium. The sequence goes on from DATHLI010000384.1 coordinate 902, forward strand.
AGGCCGGCTACCAGAACGAACCCATCCACATCGAGACCACCGTCGGCTACCTGGCGAACGACAAAGCGATGTCCGAAGCGATCGCCTCGATGTGGAAGGACGTCGGGCTCAATCCGGTGGTCGAGGTGATCGAGTACTCCGTCCGCGCCCAAAAGAACCGGGAGCGGTCGTTCAAGGGCGTGTTCTGGTCCGATCCGACCTCGACCCTCAGCGATCCCGACGGGATGATGTGGCGGCTCCTCGGGCCCGGCGGGCCGCAGGACTACTGGAGGCTTCCCGAGTTCGACGACCTGGGGAACGCGGCCCGCTTCAGCCTGGACGAGAAGTTCCGCGACGAGGCGTACAGGAAGATGACCCGGATCTTCCTCGAGCACAACCCCTGGATCGTCGTGATCCAGCCGGACGAGGACTACGGCCTTCAGCGGTACGTCGATTTTACGCCGAACCCGAACCAGCAGTTCGAGGTCCGCCGCTTCAATTTCCGCATGCGGCGCGCGTAGCGCCGGCGCCGCCGGGCGTTTCCCATGCACGGCCTCGGCGCTTTCCTTGCCTACCGGCTCCTCCGGACACTGATCGCCCTCTGGCTTGTGTCGTCGGTCGTCTTCGCGGTGATGCGGCTGTCGGGTGACCCGGTGCCGCTCCTGCTCCCGCCCGACGCACCGATCGCCGAGATGGCGCGGGTGCGCCATGACCTCGGGCTCGACCGCTCCCTCGGGGTCCAGTACGCCGTGTTCATCGGGAACGTCCTCCACGGGGACTTCGGGCGGTCGATCCACTTCCGCCAGCCGGCGATGGATGTGGCGCTCTCCTACCTGCCGGCCACCTTCGAGTTGGGCGCGGCCGCCTTCCTGGTCGCGGTCGTGGTCGCGTTTCCTGTGGGTGTCCTCTCGGCGGTGCGCCGGAACTCTCTGTTCGATCACGCCGCCATGGGGCTGGCGCTGATCGGTCAGTCCGCTCCGACGTTCTTTCTCGGCGTCCTCTTCATCCTCGTGTTTTCCCTCCGGCTCGACCTGTTCCCGACCTCGGGCCGGGGGGACTGGCGGCATCTGGTCCTGCCGGCCCTCACCCTCGGCGCCTTCGCGATGGCGTCGATCGCCCGCATCACGCGGTCGGCCGTGCTCGAGGTCCAGCGCGCCGATTTCATCCGGACGGCGCGGGCCAAGGGGCTTGGTGAGTTCGTGGTGGTCGCGAAGCACATGCTCAAGAACGCCGCCCTCCCCATCATGACCATCACGGGGCTCCAGTTCGGGACGCTGCTCGGCGGCGCCGTGGTGACGGAGACGGTGTTCGCGTGGCCGGGGATGGGCCGGCTGGCGATCCAGTCGATCTACAACCGCGACTACCCGGTCGTGCAGGCCGCCGTCTTCATCGCGGCGGTGCTGTTCATCTTCATCAACCTCACGGTCGACACCCTCTACGGTGTGCTCGACCCGCGGTCGCGGGAGTTCCGCGCGTGAAGCGGAAGGACCGGCGCGTCCCCTGGATGATCGTGGCCGCGTGCGGCTTCGTCGGCGCCCTCGTGGTGATCGGGGCGGCGGCGCCCATCCTGGCGCCCGCCAACCCCGAGCGCGGGGCGCTCGGGGCTCGGCTGGAAGCGCCGACGCTCGCCGGCGCCGACGGCAGGGCCCACCTGCTGGGCACGGACCACCTGGGGCGTGACGTCCTCTCGCGGGTCATCTACGGCACCCGCGTCTCGCTGACCGTGGGCTTCGCGGCGGTCGCGATCGGAGGACTGATCGGCGGCACGCTCGGGCTCGTGGTCGGCTTCCGCGGCGGCTGGATCGACGAGGTGATCATGACGGCGGCCGACGCCCAGCTGGCGTTCCCGTTCATCCTCCTCGCCATCGGGATCATCGCGGTCCTGGGGCCGTCCTTCCCGAATCTCATCCTCGTCGTGGGCCTGTCCGGATGGGTGACCTATGCCCGGGTGCTGCGATCGCAGGTGCTCTCGCTCCGCCGGCGCGAGTTCGTGGATGCGATCATCGGGCTCGGGGGGTCCGTCCCGCGCATCATCGTCAGGCACATCCTTCCCAACGTCGCCTCGACGTTCATGGTGATCGCGACGCTCGAACTGGCCCGGGCCATCGTGCTCGAAGCCACCCTCTCATTTCTGGGGCTCGGGGTTCAGCCGCCGACCCCGTCCTGGGGGGGCATGATCCACGAAGGCCGCGATTACCTCGACAGCGCGTGGTGGATCTCGATCTTCCCGGGCGCGGTGCTGATGCTCACCTCGCTCGTGGTGAGCCGGACGGGCGACTGGCTGCGGGACATGCTGGACCCGACCCTCCGCGGAGGGTAGAATGCGGAGAGGTAAAGGCCTCGAGGACGGTCAAGATATGGCGGTTGGGCCGGCACATCCGGCTCCGACACCCGCACCCGGCCGATAAGGAGGATGGGAGGGAATGGAGACCAAGCTCCCCGACACCGCGAATTGGGGCAAGCCCGATTGGGGGATTCGCGTCGCGCCCCGAGACGGGTTCGGGATCGACCTTCGCGACTGTTTCATCGGCCAGGCGGGCCGGGTCCCCGAAGATGCGCCGGCGCACTGGGGCCTGGCGCAGCGGGGTTCGGTGATCGATCCGCAGACTCCGGCATTTGACTTTCCCGTCAGCAAAAAGGTGGAGGTCTGGACGGAGAACATCGCCGATCTGGTCGAGCAGGCCAAATTGGGTCAGTGGAACGCCGCCACCGACATCTCCTGGCGCGACCTCAGGCCGCTGCCCGCGGAGTTGGAGCAGGCCGTCTGTCAGGTCTGCACCTTCATGATTCAGAATGAATACCTCGCGCTCTATCTCCCCGCGAAGCTGCTCACCCGGGTGGACCCGCGGTTCACCGAGGTCGTGCTGTTCCTGGCGTCCCAGGTCGAGGACGAAGCCCG
>DATHLI010000385.1:0-13206 GCA_035488355.1 bacterium
TCCCTCCAGGAGCGCCATCTTCTGCTCGAACAGGTCGGTGGTCGGATTGCCCCAGCGGGTGTAGAAATACCCGGGGCCCGTCTCCGCCCCCAGCCGCGCCCCTTCTTCGACGGTGTCGTACCGGAACGTCGCCGTCTGATAAATCGGCGCGACCACCGATTTGTTGGCGTCGGGGATCTTGCCGCCGTGAATCGCCCGCGTGCTGAATCCCAATTCGCCTGCGCCCATCTGCCCACGCCTCCTCACGCGTCCTGCCGGGTGGTTCTGCACGCAAGGAGTTCCCCCGGCGCGGCCCCGAACCCCTGCCCATGCCCATCGGCGCCCATGTCTCGATCGCCGGGAAGATCTACGAAGCGATCCCCCGAGCCCAGGTGCTGGGATGCGAGTGCCTCCAGATCTTCTACGGCAGTCCCCGCCAGTGGCGCCTCGTCTCCTATCCTCCCGAGGATTTGGCGGAGTTCCGCCGGAGGAGGGCTGAGGCCGGTCTCGACCCGCTGGTCGCCCACGCCCCCTATCTCGTAAACCTCGGATCGGCGGATCCTCGCCTGCGGCAACGCTCGATCGCCGCGCTGGCGCACGCCCTCCAGGGGATGGATGCCCTCCAGGGTCTCGGGGTGATCACCCATGTCGGCAGCGCCATGGGGCGGCCCTGGCCGGAGGCCCGGGCGCGGGTCGCGCGGGCGATCCGCTCGGCCCTCAAGGAAAGCGCGCGCGCGCGCATCCTGCTCGAGGGAAGCGCGGGGGGGAGCCTCGGCGGGACCTTCGAGGAGTTGCGGGAGATCCTGGACGAAACGGGCGAGGACCGCCGGCTCGGCATCTGCCTCGACTCGGCGCATCTCTTCGCAGCGGGATGGGATCTCCGCACCCCGGCCGGAGTTTCCGCGATGGTCGAGGCGTGCGACCGCTCGGTGGGGCTGCGGCGGCTGCGGGCGCTCCATCTGAACGACTCCAAAGCCCCCCTGGGGTCCCACCTCGACCGCCACGAAAACATCGGCGAAGGGACGATCGGGCGGGCCGGCTTCCGGGCGATCCTCGCCCACCCGGCGCTCCGCGACCTCCCGAGCTTCATCGAGACGCCGGGGTTCGACCGCAAGGGCCCGGACCGGAAGAACCTGCAGCGCCTCAAGCGCCTCCGGGCCGAGGCGCGCCGCGCCGAGTCGCACCGGGGGACCGCCGCGCCCGCGGCGGGATCGCACGGGCGGCCGCACGAAGAGGCGGCGGCCGGGTGAAGTGCGCCGCGCACCCCGACCGAAGCGCGCTCGGCTACTGCTCGAGGTGCGGGAAGGCGCTCTGCAAGGACTGTCTGGTGAGGCTCAGCGCCGGAAACTACTGCGAGGTCTGCGCCAACGATCCGCAGGGCCGCATGAGCCTGCCGAAGCGGCGGTTCCCTTGGTGGACGATCGCGCTCATCGTGATGGGTGTGGCGGCGGCGGCCTCAATCCTTCGATCGGTCATTCACTGAAGCCCCACCTCCCGCGCCAGCGTGGCGAAAACGTCCTCGAACGGCCGGTCGGACACGGCGGCGAGCTCTCGGAGCCAGCGCCGCACATATCCTTGATCGATCGCCGGAGTCTTGGCAAGGATCCCCCGTGCGTCTTCGAGATCGCGCGGCCGCCCCGCAAAGATCTTGTGGACGACCACATCCTCCGGCGAGGCGAAGCGCACGCGCTGCCCACCAACGGAGACGGCGCGCGCCCGCCGCAGCGCTTCCTCCTCATACGGCGTGAACGAGAAGATCATATCGACCCGCAGCCCCGTGGGGTCGTGGCTATACGGAGCGACAAAATTTTGGCGCGCAAACGCCTCGGGAGCGTCAACGAGCGGTGCGAGACCGACGGCTTCCACGATGGGGACGATTTCATTGAATCGGTCGGGCGTGAGACCGACGGTCACGTCGATATCCCGGGTGACACGCGGCTCCCCGTAGAGGAGCACGGCCTGCCCCCCGATGATCATGTAGGGGACGCCCCGCTTATCGAGGTGCTGGGCGAGGGCCGCGAGGAGCTGGGAGGCCGTTGATGGCGCGGGCATAGTCGATGTCGTGATCGAGACCGTCGAGGCCGCACCGGGCGGGAATCACCTGGAGCTGTCTGGCTTCCTCCCAGAGCATCTCGAAGAGACGCAGGGCCTGCGCGTGATCGGCAGGCCGGCGCAACAGGTGCGCCTCGAAGTCGCGCAGAGCCTGCGTGGGGCGAATCACAATCCTTCGCCTCCCGGAATGGCACCCACACCAAGATTGTACCAAAGGGGATCGCATGCGCCCAGCCCTACCGGCCCGAGACGGCAGGCCCAGCGCCAGCGCGCGCTCCCCCACGTGCGCCGATGCGGGTGAAGAGCGCCTCCAGCACGAGCCGCGGGTTAACGTTCAGACGCAGCGCGGCCTTGGCCTGCTCGATCGCGTCCACCATGCCCCGGAGGTCCTCTCCGCGCGCGCGATCCGCCCAACCGGCCACTTCTCGCTGGCAGTCGAGATTGGTGAGGAGGGCGGGATCGCCCGCGGTCTGCCAGACGACGAGATCGCGAAACCACCACAGGGCGGTGTCCAGCCACCGTTCCAGATCATCCTTCCGCCTGGAGACGGCCTCCGCCGCGTCGATCGCCACGATGACGTCGCCCCGCTCCAGGGCCCGCAGTGTCTCGAGGACCTCCGCTCGGCGCTCAAACGGCTCCTCCCCCGCCGCCGCGGCCTCGAGCGCGATGCCGACCCTGCCGCTGGCGAGGGCCGCGAGGTAGCGCGCGCGGTCGGGCGGGACGCCGGCCCGCGCGGTCAGCGCCTGCGCGATCTCCGCCGCGGACACCAGGGTAAACCGGACCAATTGGGCTCGGGACACGATGGTGGGGACCAGCGCTTCGGTGGATTCCGAGATCAGGATGATCACGCTGTGGGACGGAGGCTCCTCCAGCACCTTGAGCAGGCTGTTCGCCGCCTCCGCCCGCATCTGCTCGGTGTCTTCGATAATGAACACCTTCCACTTCGCTTCGTAGGGGGGATACGCGGCCTCGCGTTTGAGGTCCCGCACCTGATCGATGGCGACCGCGCGCCGCTCGCCGCCGGTCTCGGTCCGGCCGGGGACGATGATCCGGAGATCGGGGTGGGTCCCCCCCGCCACTTTGCGGCAGGCGGCGCAGACCGCGCAAGCGTCCTCGCCGCCGGTCGAGCAGAGCAGGACCTGAGCGAACGCGCGGGCCGTGGTCAGGCGGCCCACGCCGGAGGGGCCGACGAAGAGATACGCGTGCGAGATCCTCGCGCTGCGCAGGGCGCCCTGCAACAGCAGCCGGGCGTGCGGCTGGCCGATGAGATCTCGAAACGGCATCAGAGGGACCGGGGTCAGATCTTGACCAATCGCTCCACGTCGAGCACGAAGACGACCGCCCCTCCGACCTGCACCTTCACCGGCGCGGAGATGTAGGAGTCGACCGGCTCGACCACGGGGGGCAGCGGGCTGACCAGCTGTTCCCGGACGTGGCAGGTTCTCTGGATGATCGCAAGGACATTTTCCACCCGGCCCTCGTCGGTGCCGATGAGGATGGTGGTGTTGCCTTCGCGGAGGAACCCGCCGGTGCTCGCCAGCATCGTGGCCTGGAACTCGGCCTTGACGAGCTCCTCCATGAGGCGCCGCTTGTCTTTGTCCTGAACGATTGCAAGGATCAGCTTCACCGGGACCCTTCCCCCCCGCCGGGCCCCTCCCGGCCACGCAGCAGCTGCGCTACAACCTGCCGGATCTCTCCCTGCACGGCGGCGACCGAACCGCGGGCGTCGATCACCTTGATTCGCTGGGGCTCATTCTTGGCAAGGGAGAGAAACCCCTCTCGCACCCGCCGGTGGAACGCCAGGTACTCCTGCTCCATCCGGTCACCGGAGCCCGTCCCGGGCGCCCCCGGCCTGGACGGCGGGCTGCCGGCATGAGCCAGGGCGGCCCGCCCGGTCTCCGCCCGCGCCCGCTCGAGCCCGATCTCGACATCGATGTCGAGCAGCAGGGTCAGGTCCGGAACGAGGCCCCCCGTGGCCACCTGATTGACGCTCCGGACGACATCGATCCCGAGCCCGCGGCCGACCCCCTGATAGGCAAGCGAGGCGTCCACGTAGCGATCGCAGACCACGCACCGGCCGGCCTGCAGGGCCGGCGCGATGACTTCGGCGACCAGTTGGGCCCGAGATGCCGCGAAGAGGAGCATCTCCGCGCGCGCCGCCATCTCCCGGTGGCGGGCATCGAGCAGGAGCGCCCGGATCTGCTCCCCGATCGGGGTCCCCCCCGGCTCGCGAACCTCTAGCACATCGAGGCCGCGCCCGCGGAGCTCATCGGCGACGAGCCTGGCTTGGGTGGTCTTTCCCGCACCCTCAGGCCCTTCCAGGGTGAGGAAGATCCCCCGCGCGGGACCCGAGGAGCGCCTGCCCGCTGAGGGTCCGATTACCGCCTGGTCCTCCCCGCCGCGGTCATTGCGGGTAGATCACGACCCGCCGGTACGGGTCGGCGCCCTTGCTCTCTGAGCTCAGGCCGTAGCGCTGGATGAACTGGTGCTGCAGGCGGCGGATGTACGAGTTCTGGGGTGAGAGCTCGACCGGCTGGGCCGACGCCATGACCTCGGAGATCGCCTCCTCGACTTCCCGCAGGGCCATTTCATCGCTGTTGAGGCGATCTCCCACGCCGAACACGGCGCGGAGGCAGGCCTCGATCTGGGAGAGCGTGTTGCTCTTGATCACGTGCATGGGGAGGCCGCGCGTGCCGGCATCGCGGAGCCGCTTGGGCTGCCGCTTCTCCTGGGACTTGAGCGTGATCATGAGGTCCGCGTCGGCCAGGGTGTTGGCGATGTCGGCCGGCACCCGCAGTTCCCGAATCGCCCGCTCCAGGCGGTTCCGGCTCACCGCGTACGGATAGATCCGGACGATCTTGTGCGGGGCCTTCGACACGGGCGGATGGCCGTCCATCATCGGCGGCGCCGCCGGCTGCTCCCCATCCGTGGTGATCCGCACCTCGCCCTCGGGGGTCCGCGTGCGAATCTCGGGACGCGGCATGTCGCCCCGGAGGAACCGGTCCACGACGCGGGCGACGTCGTGGTGCACCGCCAGCTTGTCCTGCTCCTGAATCTCGATCACCACCTCGAACGTCGGGGGGGCTTTGCGCTCCAGCACGGTCTTCTGCGTCCCCCGCCGGCGCGCTTCCTCGTCGCTCAGCGTCACCGCCTGGATGCCGCCGACCAGGTCGCAGAGGGTGGGGTTTTGCAAGAGATTGTCGAGCGTGTTTCCATGCGCGGTGGCGATCAGCTGAACACCCCGCTCGGCGATGGTGCGGGCGGCCAGCGCCTCGGCCTCCGTGCCGATCTCGTCAATGACGATGACCTCCGGCATGTGGTTCTCCACGGCCTCGATCATGACCGCATGCTGCAGCTCCGGGTACGGCACCTGCATCCGGCGCGCCCGGCCGATCCCCGGATGGGGGATGTCCCCGTCGCCGGCGATCTCGTTGCTGGTATCCACCACCACCACGCGCTTGCCGATCTCGTCGGAGAGGACGCGGGCGGCCTCCCGGAGGAGGGTCGTTTTGCCCACGCCCGGCCGCCCGACGAGGAGCACGCTCTGCCCCGATTCGATCACGTCGCGGACGATGTCGACCGTGCCAAAGACCGCGCGCCCGACCCGGCAGGTCAGCCCGATGATCTCGCCGACACGGTTGCGAATCGCGGAGATCCGGTGTAGCGTCCGCTCGATGCCGGCGCGGTTGTCCTTGCCGAACGTCCCCACCCGGCCGATGACGTGCTGCATGTCCTCGCGGTTGACAAACCCCTCCGAGAGCCGCACCGCGCGTGCGGGAAACCGCGCCTCGGGCTCGCGTCCAAGGTCCAGCACGACTTCCAGCAGTTCATCCAGTTCGGGCTGCCGCACGATAGCTTCGCGGATCGGGGGGGGCAGGATACCGAGGAGCACGTCCAGGTTATCCGAAATATGAATCTGCTGACCGGCCACTCAAGATCACCTCAAACAACAAGGAGGAGAACCCAGGCCCCGGCTCTCCCCCCGCGTTGTCCACACCTACCCGGTTGCAGCATTGGCCTCCGTCATTATAGCACGACCGGGGGGCCGCAGGAGCCACTTTAGTCCACGGCGATAATCAAACACTTCAGGTACCGGGTCTCCGGCATGGCGGGATGCACGGGGTGGTCGCGGGCCTGAGAGCGGCTCTCGACGATGCGGATCGTCCGCCGCGCGTCCCGCGCCGCCTCGTTCACCGTCGCGACCAGGCGGGCCTCGTCGACATGGTAGGAGCACGAGCACGTCACCAGCCAGCTCCGGGGGGCAAGCGCCTTGAGCGCCCGAAGGTTGATCTCTTTGTAGCCGGCCAGACCGGCGGCCAGCGCCGACCTGGTCTTCACGAAGGCCGGAGGATCCAGGATGACCAGGTCGAAGGCGGGCCCCGCGGCCGCCAGCCGCCGCAGTCCGTCGAAGGCGTTCTCCCGGAGCCACTCGCAGCGATCGGCGCAATGGTTGCGCGCCGCGTTCTGCTCGGCCATCACGACCGCGGCGTCCGAGATCTCCATCCCGGTGACGGCCGCTGCCCCGTGCGCGGCGGCCTGGATCCCCCACGCGCCCGTATAGGCGAAGCAATCGAGCACCCGGAGGCCGGCGGCCAGCTCGGCGACCCGCAGGCGATTCTCCCGCTGGTCGAGGAAGAATCCCGTCTTCTGGCCGTGCTCGATGTCCACGAGGAACCGGCACGGGCCTTCTTCAATCTCCACCACGGCCGGCCCCGCGTCCGTGAGCCATCCGTGCTCTTTCGGCAGGCCCTCCAGCCGGCGGACCGCGACATCGTTGCGCGCGTAGATTCCGCGGGGACGCACCGTCTCGTTGAGCAGCCGGACCAGCATCTCCTTCCGGCGATCCATGCCGAGCGTCAGGGTCTGGAGGACAAGGACGTCGCCGTACCGGTCGACGATCACCCCGGGAAGCCCGTCTCCCTCGCTGTAGATGAGCCGCCCGGCGGATGACGCCCATCCGGGTCGCCCGCGCAATGCGAGCGCGCTGCGCAGCCGGCCGGCGAAGAAGGCCTCGTCCAGCGGAGGGTCGCCGGCGGCCAGGATCCGCACCGTGATGACCGAGCGCGTATTGAGGAGTCCCACGCCCAGATGATGGCCGAAGGCGGTCCGCACAGCGACCGCATCGCCGTCCTGGGGAGCGCCTTCGATGCGGGCGATTTCGGTCCGATAGACCCAGAGGTGCCCTGCGCGGAGCCGCTCGTCGCGGCCGGGGAACAGCACCACCGCCGGACGGGGCGGGACGTGATGACCTGCCTGTGTTCCACTCCGCGTTTCGATCGGCGTTCCGCCATGGGCGCGGCGGATCGGCTTGGCGCGCCCCGGTGGGGTGCGTCCCGGCGCGGCACGTCCCGGCGAACCGGACCCTGGGGAGCCGTGCGTCCCTCTCGCCGGGACCGGCGGGCGATGGGAGCGGGAAATCAGAACAGGCTGGTCTGTGCCGGCTGATCCACTTTGGGCTCCTCCGCGGCGCCCCCGAAAATGCGGATCTCGCCGAAGACGCCATCGTACCCGGGGCGGATATGCACCTGCCCCTGCCGCATCCGGCGGACGCCTTCAACCACGCGGGGCCGCGTGTGCCGGGCCACCTCATCGAGCGGCACATCCATCAGGACGGCAAACTCGTTGCCGAGAGCCGAGACCAGCTTGAGGTATTCCTCGCGGACCGCGCCGCTCCCGGGCTGCGCGCCCAGCGCCTCCGCCATGATTTCCTCGAGCGGGATGAGGTGGCGGAACGGCACGCGCCCGGTCTCGGGGACCCCGTCCTCCCGGCTGGCCAGGGCGGCGACCCGGGAGAGGACTCCAACCGTGAGCGGCCGCCCGCAGGCCGGGCAGATCCCGCGGTGCGCCTTGGTCTCCCGCGGGGAGAGCCGCTGGTTGCAGGCCCGGTGGCCGTCAAAATGATACTTCCCTTCCTCGGGAAAGAACTCGATGGTGGACAAGAACTTCGACCGGTCCCGGCCGCGGAGCGCGCCGAGGATCTCGCCGTACTCGAGCGGGCACTCGAACACATTCGCCTCCCGACCGAGCTTCGCCGGGGAGTGGGCGTCGGAGTTGCTCACGAGCATCACCGAGTCCAGTTCGGCGATCCGCCAGTTCATCGGAGGGTCGCTGCTGAGCCCGGTCTCCACCGCATGGATGTGGCGCGCCTGATCGCCGAAACACTCGCGCAGCGAGTCGAATCCCGAGTTGCTCCCGTACAAGGAAAACCACGGCGTCCAGACGTGGGCGGGGATCACCATGCAGTCGGGGGAGATCTCCATCACGTACTCCACCAGCTTGTCGCTCGGCAGCGACAGTGTGGGCCGTCCGTCGGCCATCAGGCTCCCGAAGCGGGCCAGGACGGCGTTGATCCGGTCCACCACCTCGAGGCTGGGGGCGAGGAGAATGTTGTGGATCTTCCGCAGACGCCCGCCCTGCGGGTAGATGTTGCTGACCTCCGAGCTCAGCATGAAATGCTGCGTGCCGAAGGTGTAGAGCCCGTGGCCGTTGGGACGGAGCTTGGTCCGCAGCTCGCGCATCCAGACGGGGTGGGTGAAGTCCCCCGTGCCGACAACCGTGATCCCTTTGAGCGCGCACCACTTCGCCAGGGTCTCGACATCCATCTCCCGGCTCGTGGCGCGGCTGAACTTGGAGTGCAGGTGGAGATCGGCGACGATCCGCATAGGAAAGGATTCGTGTCACCGACCCGTTATCCTGCCGGCTCACACCTGCGTCAGCATTCCGTGAAGGAGGGCCTTGCCGACGAGCGGGATCAGCGCGGGTCGCCGCAGGCCCGCGGCGCCGAGGCCGCGCAGGAGCGGCAGGAAGAGGCGCGATTGAAACTGTGTGTCGCCCGCCCGCTCCACGCTCTCCCGGAGCTGCGGGCTCTCCGCGATCATCCGCAGCACGGTGTCCAGCTCGGCGTCCGACAGGTGATTGATCGCGCGGCGGCCGAAGGCGGTAAAGGCCACCTCGAGACCGAACCGTTTCCTCCAGCGCCGGCTGTATTCCCCGATGGCGGCGCGGTCGCCGCCCACGTACCGCGGCGCCACCTCTCCCGCGATGCGGCCGGCGATCATCGCATAGTAGATGCCGCCGCCGGAGGTCGCCTTCACCTGGCCGGCGGCGTCGCCGACGATGATCATGCCGTCGGTGCCGACCGGGCCGCAGGGGCCCACCAGCGGGATCCGTCCCGCGACCTTCCCTTCCACCACCGCGTTGGCGAACCGGGGAGCGAGTCCGGGATGGGTGGAGATCAACCGATCCAGGAACCGCACCGGAGGGCGGCGCGTCGCCGTCGCGTCCACGCAGAGCCCGACCCGCGCGCGGTCTCCTCCAATCGGCATCAACCAGGCAAAGAATCCGGGAGCGACCGTCCGGCCAAAAAACAGCTCGGGGGTGTCCGCCTCGATCCCGACCACCCCGCGCATCTGATACTGCAGCCCAAGCGCGTGGCGGCGAGGGAGGGACAGGCCCAGCGAGGGGGGCAGCCGGGGCGCGGCGCCCTCCGCATCGATAATCAAGCGGCACCACGCCTCAAACACGCGCCCGCGCTGGTGCGCCGTCACAATCATCCCGCCGCCGCTCCGGCGGGCGGCCGTGATGCGCATCCCGGTCCTCACCTCCGCGCCGGAAGAGGCGGCCCGGTCGACGAGCCAGCGATCGAAGAGCACCCTGTCGACCACATACGAGTCCACGGTCGCGCGGCGGACCCGCACCGCGACTCCGCCGGGGGAATGGAACACCGCGGCGCTGACCGCGTTCAATGCCAGGCTGCGCGGGATGTCGAACTCGTCGAACGCGTGGTAGGACAGCTTCCCCGTGCAGTGGCTGGGGACGCCGACGGTCGGATGTTCTTCGGCCAGCAGCGTGCGCAGCCCCGCCCGGGCGGCGGCGCGGGCGGCCTCTGCGCCCCCCGGGCCGGCGCCGGCCACGATCACATCAAACTTCACCAAAGGATGCGGGGGTTCGGGACCGCGCGTGGAATTTCCTTTGCGGTTGTAGGCGTTGAGTGGGATAGTTAAGGGGGCCATGGTCATCCGCAACAATCAGACGGCGGCCGCGCTCGGCTTGACGCTTCTCCTGGCGCTGATCCTTTACCCGCCGAGCCGTCCCGCCGCCGCCCTCGAGGACGTGCAGCGGGATCTCGTCGATGTCGCGGGCGCCGACGAGCCCCATACGCCGCCGGCGTTGAACCGCGCCATCGCCTTTCGGTACCACGCTCCACACGCCGCGCGGCCGTCGGCCGCGCTGATGCTCATTCCGGGGTTGAACTCGGGCCCCAACAGCCTCGATCTCATCGCGCACGCGCTGGTGACCGCGTACGGGCCGAGCCTGGAAGTCTGGGCGGTGGCGATGCGCTCGACCCAGCTCCAGGACCGGAGGGGCGTCGAAGAGGCGCTCGCGTACGGGAACCCCGACTTCGCGCTGGCGTACTATTACGGCAAGCTCCCCATCGGCGGACAGACGTTCCATCTCGTGCGGGGACCCGAGGTCCCCTACATGGCGTATTGGGGGATGGATGTCCACCTGCGAGACATCCGGGCGCTCATGCAAGAGATTCGCACGCGCTACCCGGGCGTGCCGGTGGTCCTGGGAGGTCATTCGCTCGGCGGCATCATGGCCGCCGCCTATGCCGGCTACAACTTCGCCGAGCTCTCGGGGCCGGGCCCGGCGCCGCACCAGGCGGCGCCCGGCGAGGTCGGCGGCCGGGAGATCTCCGGCCTGCTCTTTCTCGACGGCCTGCCCCTCTGGATCCCCTTCCGCCTGTCGCCCGATCAGTATCTGCATGGGATCACCCTGCCGATCTTGGGACGGATTCCGGGCGTCGACAACCTGACCGCCGCCGACCCGCGCCGGCGGGTCTGGCCGTTCACCCGGACCAGCAAGATCGCGCGGACAAATGACAGCATCCTGCTGGACGTGCTGAGCGTCTACGCGTATCTTCGCCCCGAGACCGCCAGCATCTTCCCCTTTCCTCCCAGGAGCGGGGTTCCGATCACGAACGAAGCCCTCGTCGCCGCGCTCTTCTCGGACCAGATGGAGCCCGACCTGCTGGTGCGCGCCGGGGTCGAGACCCCGATCGGCATCTTCAACCGCATCCCGGACCCCGCGAACATCAATCATCGCGGGCTGCTGGACCTCCAGAGCGGGCGGCCGGTCCCGGGCGAACGGCTCATCCGCCTGCCGCCGCCGCAGGAGCGGGGGAGCGCCCGCGTGCCCATCCGCTCGCTCGTGAGCGCGATCCTCCGGCCGGGCGGCGACTTTACGCTGTGGTACTTTCCGTGGCGGCTCATCCTCGACTTCGGCCTGGCCACGAACCTGGACACGAGCGACGCGTTCGCCAGACAGTACCTCCACCTGACCCAGGTGCGCGACACCGCCGTCCCGATCCTGGCCATCGGCGCGGCCCACGGGATCATCCGATCGGCCGGCATGACGGACTTCTACCGGCACCAGATCGCGACGCCGCCGGGGAGCGTCACCGTCAAGATCTTCTCCGACTACTCCCACCTCGACGTCGAGGATGCGGATCCGAATCCCGCCGTCCCGCTGATCGTCGACTGGCTCAAGATGGTGCTACACTGATGTCAAAGACGGTGCGGGAGGGAAGATCGTGATCACCCGGCTCCGAGTCGTCGCCCGGCTCTGGCTCATCCCCACGGCGCTGGCGACCGCCGTGCTCAACGTTGGCCCCGTCCCAGCCCGCGGAGCATGCTCCGCCCCGCTGTTCGCCTACCGGCACGGCGCCGTGTTCTTCTCCGAGCGCGGGCGGGTCGAGCGCGTGCGGGTCGAGCTCGCCGACACCGACGATCGCATGGAGATCGGGCTGATGTGCCGGACCGCGCTGGATCCGGATGCCGGGATGCTCTTCCTCTTTCCCGCCCCCACCAGCACGCCGTTCTGGATGAAGAACACGCTCATCCCGCTCTCGATCGCCTTCATCGACTCGAACTGGCACATCGTCAAGATCATAGAGATGGCCACAGCGCCCGACCCGGCGCAGGGCCCGTTCGCGACCTACAGGCCTGATAAGCCCTACCGCTACGCGCTCGAGGTGAACGCCGGATACTTCACCAGGCACGCGCTCGACGAGGGCGCCGAGGTCCGGTTCGAGCCCCAGGAAGGCGGCCGGTCCCAGACACCCCTACCGCTCCAATAGTGGCGCTTTGAAACCATTCGCGCCAATCGGCGACGATTAAAGATACAGGATAGGTGAAATTAACGGATTTTGGTTCTCATACTCTCGATTTCTCATTAAAGCACGGCTAGGCGTTCAGAATCTCGACGGGCATGGGGGGCCCCCAAACCGCTCCCATCCCCGAGGCGCTGAGAAGCACCCCCTCGTGAACTTCCCCCTCGCATATCGGGAAGAAAGCCATTACATTAAAGAAGTCATTCCGCCGTCACAAGGAGTGTTTGGATGAGCGAGTCGGGCATCACCCTCCCAGAGTTCGGCGGACTCGAGTCCACGCTGCTCTGGCTCGTGTTCGCCGCCGCCGTCTGCGCGCTCGCCTACGGATGGTGGCTCATTCGCCGCGTGCTCCGCCAGAGCCCGGGACCGGCGGCGATGCAGGAGGTCGCCGCGGCGATCCAGGAGGGCGCCCAGGCCTACCTGGGCCGCCAGTTCCTCACCATGTCGCTCTTCATCCTGGTGCTCACGGCCGCGCTCTATTTCCTCTACCGCCCGATCTACTCGAATCAGGGCCTCGCCGTCGGCGTGGCCCTGGCCTTCCTGTTCGGGTGCCTGGCCAGTTTCGGGGCCGGGTACGTCGGCATGACCCTCGCCGTCCGAGGGAACGTCCGCACGGCCTTCGCGGCGACCCGCAGCTTCAAGGAAGCGCTGGAAACGGCCTTCCAGGCCGGGACCGTCTCCGGGATGTTCGTGGTGGGCCTGGGACTCCTGGGCGCCACGGCGATCTTCGTGCTCTTCCGCGGAGACGCGTTCCGGGTCCTGATCGGGTTCGGGTTCGGAGGGTCCCTCGTCGCCTCGTTCATGCGGATCGGCGGCGGCATCTACACCAAGGTCGCCGACGTTGGGGCCGACCTCGTGGGCAAGGTCGAGGTGGGGATCCCCGAGGACGACCCCCGGAACGCGGCGACGATCGCCGACAACGTCGGCGACAACGTCGGGGACTGCGCGGGGATGGCCGCGGACGTCTTCGAGTCGTTCGAGGTCACGCTGGTGGCGGCGAT
>DATHLI010000386.1:0-3655 GCA_035488355.1 bacterium
ATCGTCGGGCCCGATCCCATCGAGCGGCGAAATCGCTCCCTGCAGCACATGATAGAGTCCCCGGAACTCCCGGGTCCGCTCCATCGCGGCGACGTCGCGGGGATTCTCGACGACACAGATCACCGACTGATCGCGCTTGGCATCTGTGCAGAGCTCGCACGGATCGGTTTCGGTGATGTTCGCGCAGACGGAGCAGTAGCGGATGCGCCGCTTCGCCTCGATGATGGCCGACGCCAGCGCCTCCGCATCCTCGGCCGGCATCGAGAGCATATAGAAGGCGAGGCGTTGGGCGGTCTTGGGGCCGACCGTGGGAAGCTTGCTCAGCTCCTCGATCAGACGGACGAGGGGAGGCGCGAAGGAAAACATCCGGGCGTCAGGCGCCCAGACCGGGGAGCCCTGGAATCTGCATGCCTCCGGTGACGGCCTTCATCCGCTCGGCGGCGCGGTCCCGCGCCTTCCGCAGCGCCTCCCCGGCGGCGGCCAGGATGAGATCCTGCAGCATCGCGACATCGGAAGGGTCCACCACGCTGGGGTCGATCGCAATCTCGACGAGGTCGCCCTGACCCGTCGCGACGGCCCGGACCACGCCCCCGCCCGAACTGGCCTCGATCCGCTCCCCGGCCAGCTCAGTCTGCACCCGGGCCATCTCCTCCTGCAGTTTCTGCACCTGCTTGAGCATCTTCTGCATGTTGAACATGCATCACTCCACTCCCGGTGAGCCTCGAGCGCGCCGGACGCCGCTACTCGGGCTGACGGATCTCCTGCACCGGGTTGCCGAACCGGCGCACGGCCTCCTGCACGAGCGCATCGCCCGCCGGGGGCGCCGCCGCGGACGGAGTCCCCGGCGCGGTGGCCGCGGGCGGGGCGCCCCCCGCCGGAGCGCCCGGCAGGGCCGCGGCCTCCCCCAGCACCGGCCGGAGCCGGAGTGATGTTCCGAGCACCGCGCCCAGCAGCTCCTCCACGAGCCGCCGGTTCTTGTCATCGCGGAGGTTTTCCAGGTGGAACTTGTGCCGGACCGCGAGCACGAGATCGTTCCCTTCGACGGCCTGCGGGGTGCTCTCCAACAGAAACGCGTGGACCGAGCGGGTCCGCTGCTTCACGGCATCCATGAGCCGCTCCCACCGGGCGCGGACGAGATCGATATCGATGCCGGCAAGAGGCTCGCCGGGGGACGCGGCCACGGCGCCCGCGGACGCGGGGAGCGCAGCCTCCACGGCGCCGGCCCCGCCCTGCGGCCCGCGGTCCCGAGGTGCGCGCCTCGGAGGCGGCGCCGCGTCAGGCGTTCGGGCGGCCGGGGGGTGCTCGACATCCGCCGCCGTTGCCGCGGCCGCGCGGCCCCCAGGATGCTCGAGGGCCTCGAGCCGCGCCGCCAGCCCATCGATCGAGGCGTCCATTTCCGGACGGCTCAGCTTCAACAACGCCATTTCCAGAACGACCCTGGGCTGGGTGGCGAACCGGGCCTCGGCTTCCGCGGCCGTCAGAATCCGGATCTTCTGGAGGATCGCCCCCGGGGCGAGGCGGGCGCTCTCCGCGCGGAGGACCGCCAGCCGGCTGTCGCCGGTTTCCACGATGTCCTGGGGGTCCCGGACGACGGCGACCACGAGCAGGTCGCGGAAATGCTCCACGAGGCTGCGCAGGATCTGCCGGACGTCCCGTCCCTCCGCGATCACGCGATTGGCGATCTCGAGACACGCGGCCGCGTCGCCGGCAATCACCGCGTCCGTGACCTGCTGGGCCACTTCTTCCTCGATCAGTCCCAGGACCGACAGCACATCGGCTTTGGTGACCCGTCCCTGACAGAACGCGCTGAGCTGATCCAGCACGCTCTCCGCGTCGCGCAGGGCGCCATCGGCGCTTCGGGCGATCAGCTGAAGCGCCTCGTCGTCGACGGCGATGCCTTCGCTGGCGGCGATCGTCCGCAGCCGATCGACGATCGAGGCCTGCGGAATGCGCCGGAAATCGAATCGCTGCGTCCGCGAGGTGATCGTCGCCGGCAGCCGGTGCGGTTCGGTCGTCACCAGGATGAACACGGCGTGCGGGGGCGGCTCTTCCAGCGTCTTCAGCAGCGCGTTCGCCGCCTCCGCGGTCAGCATGTGGGCCTCATCGATGATGTACACCTTGTACCGGCCCTCCACCGGCACGAGTTTGACCTTCTCCCGAAGGTCCCGGATCTCATCGATGCCCCGGTTGCTCGCGGCATCGATCTCGATCACGTCCAGCGACACCCCGCCGCCGATGGCCCGGCAGGCGGCGCAGACGTTGCACGGCGTCGCGGTCGGACCGCGCTCGCAGTTCAAGGCCTTGGCCAGGATCCGCGCGGTCGTCGTCTTGCCCGTTCCGCGATGCCCGCTGAACAGGTAGGCGTGGACGATGCGGTTCGCCGTGATCGCATTCGCCAGCGTCCGGGTGACGCGATCCTGTCCGATCACGTCCTCAAACGTCTGGGGCCGCCATTTCCGGTAGAAAGAGACATGGGACACAGGGCTCACCTCACGCAGGGCTCGGGTCATATTCGGCGAACCATTGGGGCACTCCTGGAGGTGTGGACATCGTGGGAGTGTTGGAGACCGTGATGTATCTGCTGCCGGTCGTCGCCGCCGGCCTGGTGTTCTTCGATGCCCGCAGGCGGGTGTCTAGACTGGCCACCGCGATGTGGACCCTCGGAACGCTCGCCACGGCGGGGCTGGCGGCGTCCGCGTACCTGCTGGTCCGGCCCCGAGCAGCGCCGTTCTGGGGTCTCGGCGAAGTCGCGGCCCTCCCCGCCTTCTTCGTCCTGGCGCTGGCGCCGTTCACCTTCATGATCGAGAACTTCGCGCGCCTGCCGGACGTCCTGTTCTCGCTCAAGGGAATCCTCGCCCTGACGCTGCTCCAAAATGTCGTGTTCGCCGGCGTCCCCTTGTACGTCGCCCTCGTCAAGTACCGGCAGCCCCCCGCCGTCATCGGCCTCGTGTCCATCCCCTCAACGCGCACGCTGACGATCGCGGGGGTCGCGTCCGCCGCGGCGCTGCTGGGCAACTTCGTCGGGCAAAACCTGACGATCTTCGGCGTGGGGCTGGTGATCGGGCAGCAGGCCGCGTCGGATCTGATCCTGCGGCAGGAGATCCACCTGCCGATCTTTCGGCTGCTGCAGCAGCTCCACCGGCCTCGCGACGTGGCCATTCTGGCGATCATGGTCGGCCTCATCGTGCCGGTCGGCGAGGAGCTCTTTTTCCGAGGACTGACCTACGGAGCGCTGCGCCGCCTGATGCACCGCCACCTGGCCGTGCTGGCGAGCGCGCTGTTCTTTGCCGCGGCGCATTTCGAACTGGTGGAGCTTCTGCCGATCCTGATCCTCGGAGTCGTCCTGGCCTTCCTCTACGAATACACCGGCTCGCTCGTCCCCTGCATGATCGCGCACGCGGTCAACAATCTGGCCGCCCTGGCCCTCTTCTACCTGACGCTGCCCGCCCACTGACCTCCCGTCGCTCCACCAACTCTCTCGGCCGTGCACCCGCCGTCGACAACACCCTCGAGACGGTCCCCGCGTCGCCGGCTCCGACCAGGTGACCCCGCGGCACACGAGACGCCTTACGTACCGTTGCTTCCTTCCGGACCTGGCGGGGTTGGTAAGATCTCGTTGCGCGGGACCCGGCCCTCCTTGCCGCGTGCGCGGGCC
>DATHLI010000387.1:0-7538 GCA_035488355.1 bacterium
GTAGGCGCGTCCCCCGCCCCACCGGGCGAGGTTGCGCATGAACTCGGTGTCGGCATCCCGGCCGATCGCGACCGAGCTCAGCGTGATCTTGTCGCGGGTCATCGCGGCGACGATCCCGGGAAAGTCCCCGGGGTCGGTGAGCCCGTCGCTCAACACGATGGCGTGCCGGATCTTGGCCGGGGTGGCGCGGAGGTACTCCCGGGCGGCCCGCAGCGGCGGGGCCATCACCGTGCCGCCGCCCGCTTTGAGGCGGGCGATCTGCTCCAGCACCCGCGACCGGTTCCGGGCCTCGGTCGGCGGCACCAGCCAGCGGTACTCCTGGTCGAAGGTGATGACCCCGATCTGGTCATGCGCTCCCAGCAGGTCGATCACCGAAGACGCGATCTCTTTCGCCAGTTCCTCTTTGGCGATTTCCGTGCCGAAGGTGTCCATGCTCCCCGACGTATCGATCACCAGGACGATGGCCACGGTCGGCACCGCCACCGTCTGCCGGACATCCATCGTGACGGGAAGGATTTCCTCGAGCGGGGTTCCGGCGTACCCCCCAACGCCGTAGCTGTGGCCGCCGCCGATGGCGACGAGGCCGCCGCCGGCCGTGCCGACGAACGCTCGGATCGCCTCCTGCTGCGCCTGGGTGAGGTCGAGCGCCGGCACATCGTTCAGCACGAGGCTGCCATAGGGGACGAAGCCGGTCGCCTCCGCCGGCACCTCCTCGGGGAGCCGCACGTCGACCCGCAGCTCCTGGCCGCGGAGCCACGCGGGCAGCCGCGTGGGGCTCGCCGTGACGAAGAGCACGCGGGGCCGGCCCCGCACCACCACGATGGCGTCTCCGTGATTGTTTTCCGACATCGTGTCGGGCGACGCGGCGACGTCGACGCGATACCGGACCGCTCCCTCCTGCCGGGCGAGATCGGAAAACGGGATGGCCGTCTGCCCGGGCGCGAGCCGGAGGCGCCGCGTCTCCACGGGCTCGCTGTTGCGCGAGAGGGTCACGGCGGCCTCCGCGGGGACCGTGGAGCGGACCACGGCCCGGATCTCGTAGGCCTCCCCCGCGCGGACTTCCTGCGGCGCCGTCACCGCGTCAACCAGAACCTCTTCGGGCCGGCCGGCGGCGATCGGCACCGCGTCGACGACGACCCCGGCGGCCCGCGCCACGCGCGCGGCCGCGGCGGCATCCCCGCGGTTTTCGGCGCCGTCGCTCAGGAGGACGATGCGCCGCGCGCCGGCCTCCCCCAGCATCCGCTGCGCGAGGCCGAGCGCCGCCCCGATGTCGGTCGCGTCCGGATCGAGCGGACGGCCCAGGTCCTCGATCGCCGGGTGCGCCTCCACCGGTACCCGCAGCAGCGGACGTCCGGCGAACGCGATCACCCCCGCCCGGTCGTCCCGCCGCATCCTCGAAAGCGCCTCGCGGACAAAGGCGGCCTCGGCGCGCTGCCCCTCGGCGGTGATGCTGAGCGAACGATCTACGGCGAAGACCACGCCGATCCCGGCCAGGGGAGCACGCAGCAGCGGGCCGCTCAGCGCGGCGATGAGCAGCCCCAGCATCGCGGCGCGCAGGGCGGTCGTCGCACGCCAGCGCCATCCGGAACGGCGCCTGCCCAGCAGCACCGCCAGCAGCACCAGGGGGAGCAGCAAGAACGCCGCCGGGTGCGTGAATGCCACCGTGGGGGTCATACGTCGCCGCCCGGGCGCCGGGTTGCCAGGATCCACTCTCCCATCGCGACGCCCACGGCGCCCAGCAGGAACCACGGCCACAGGGGCACCTGACTCGAGAGCTGTCCCCTGCCCTGCCCCCGGCCGCCCTGCCCGGCGGGGCGGGCCGCGGCCGGCGCCGTCCCAGGCCGGATGAGCCCGGCGCGCCGGTCGGCGCTGAGCACGGTGATCTCGCGGGCCCCGCCCGGACCCCTGAGCTGGTAGACGCCGGCGCGGGTCAACGGTGGGAGGAGAAACATCCCCTCCTCCGCCGGCACGGCCTGATGGCGTCCGTCGGGATGGATGAGGTCTGCTCCGGCGGCGCCGCCGGCGGGAACCTGCAGGACCTCTCCCGCCCGGAGTTCCAGCGCCCCTCCGCCGAGCCAGGCCAGGCCGTTGGCCATGAGAATCGGAAAGGCCACGTGTTGTGGAAGATCGGAATCCTGAAGCGCAAACCCGAGCACGAGGGCGCGTATCCCTCCGCCTTCGTACGCCCACAGGAGGGGGACGTCCCCACCGGCCAGTACGCGGCCACCCTGCGGGGCGAGGGCGAGCGCGCGCGCCACCCGCACGCTGCTCAGGTCGACGTACTGCAAAATGGGATCGGTCCGGTCCCACGTCGCGAAGCGGGGACCGCTGACCTCGCCCACCGCGGCCGCCGGGACGTTGGGGGCGACGGCGCCGATCATGAGATAGTCGCCGGGCGGAATGGGCCCAGGATCCGTGCGATCCAGGATCACGACCCCGAAGGCGCCCCAGGTGCGTGGATCCGCGGTGCGCGTCTCGACGGCGCGGGCGACCGGAAGCACCTGTAAAAGCCGTTCGAGGTAGGGATTCCCCGGACTCACCAGGAGCACCGCGGGCAGCGGCGCCGGATCGAGCACCGCCGAGGCGACATCGTCGCTCGGCAGCAGATCGTGCGTGCCGAGCCGGGCTTGAAACACGCCGGAGTCGGTGACCGGAAAGACGACAGTCCGGGAGCCACCGCCCGGCAGGTCCAGCGTGCCGCGGTACACCCCGGTCCGGTCGCGGGTGACGACGACCGGGATCCGCCGGGGACGCGCGCTGAAGTTGTCGACGCGGAGGAGCGCCTCGGCGCCGTCCGGACCGTGCGCGGCGCGGAACATCGTGATCCCCACGTTGTCGTCGGAGGTTCCGAGGATCCGATAGACCGCCTGCGGGAGCGCGGGGAGCGGGCCCCGCGCGGCGTCGGTCCAGACCAGGATCCGTCCCCCGGGCCCGAGGGGGTGTTCGGCGGCCAGCGCCACCGCGCCCGAGATGTCGCCCGAGACATCCCACGGCTGGAGCCCCCGCAGCGCGGCCGCAATCGTGTTGTGATCGGAGGTCAGCGGGACGAGCAGTTCGGGGCGGGCGCCGGCGATCACCACGCCCGCGCGCCGGCCCGCCCTCAGGCGCGAGGCGGCCTCGAGCGCCTCCGCGCGGGCGCGATCGAAGCGGGTCGGCGACACATCGCGCGCCCGCATGGACATGGAGAGGTCGAGCACCAGGAGGAGGTCGCCGGGCGCGTACCGGGAGAGCACCGCGGGCCGGGCAAGGCCGGTCACCAGGGCCGCCGTCGCGAGGATCTGGAGCAGGAGCAGCAGGCTGCGTTCGATTCGCCGCGACGGGCGATAGGCCGGGGTCGCCGCGGATCGCTGCCACAGGAGCACACTGCTGACGGGATGGTCCCTGCGCCGGACGCGCAGCAGGTACAGGAGAATGAGAAACGGGATGGCCAGCAGGCCCCACAGCGCGGCCGGCGCGCCCAGGGTCAACGGACGAGCCCCCCCTGACGCAGCCACCGCAGGACCAGCGATTCCACGGAGACCGATGTCGTCGTCCGCAGGTAGTCGATGCCGTGGTGGAAGCAGAACCGCTCGATCCCGTGGAAGAACGCGTCGCGCGCCGCCGCATACGCCCGCAGCGCCTCGGCGTCTACCGTCACCTCGACCGCGCGCCCCGTCTCGGCATCCACCAGCCGGAGGTCGCCGGCGAGACGCGGAGCCAGCTCGTCGTCGGCCAGCAGGTGGATCACGAACGTCTGAAACCGGCGGGCGCGGGCCAGCAGCAGCGCGCGCTCGTAGCCCCGGGGGTCGAACAGATCTGTCAGGAGAACCAGCAGCCCGCGGCGGCGGGACGCGGCCAGCTGCCGCCGCATCGCCGACAGGAGATCGGTCTCACCGGATGGCTCGAGCCGCTCGAGGAACCCGAGCAGGTCCCCGGCCCGCGCGCGGCCCCGCAGACGCTCGAGGCGGGGCCCCGCCGTCGTGGCGAAGGCGCTGACGCCCACCCGGTCGAGGTTGGCGAGGCCGATGTAGCCGACGGCGGCGGCCAGGTGTTTGGCGAGCAGGAGCTTGCTCGGATGACCGGCCGCCATCGACGCGCTGGTATCGACCATGAGGAGGACATCGAGATCCTCTTCTTCGGAGAAGAGTTTGATAAAGAGGCGGTCGAGGCGCGAGACGACGTTCCAGTCAATATATCGGTAGTCGTCGCCGGGCTGGTACGCCCGGTAATCGTCGAACTCCACGCCGCGTCCGCGGGCGACGCTGCGTCGCTCCCCGCGCTGCATGCCGCGGACCCGCTTCCTGCTCAGCAGGCTCAGCGTCTCGAGTTTCTGGAGAAAGCCCGGATCAAGCAACCTCTGCTTGCTGTCGGCCCCACCTCGGTTTGGAGTCCCCGCAGGGGGCAACCTCTGTTTGCTGGTGGCTCCACTCTGGTTTGGCGCCCCCGCGACGGTCATCGCGCCTCGCGCTGTCCGGCCGGGAGATCCGGAGCCTCGATCTCCTGCATGGCCGCCCGGAGCACATCGTCGGCATCCGTCCCTTCCGCCTCGCCCTCGAAGTTCAGGATGATGCGGTGCCGCAGCGCCGGCAGCGCGAGGGCGCGGAGATCCTCGATCGCGACGTTGAACCGCCCGAGGGTGAGGGCGCGAACCTTCCCGGCGAGGATCAACGCCTGCATGCCCCGGGGGCTCGCTCCGTGGCGGACGAAACGGCCGGCCAGCGCGCAGGCCCCGTCCGATTCGGGATGCGTCGCCAGCACCAGCCGCGCCGCGTACTCGCGCACGTGGCCGGCGACCGGAACCTGGCGGGCCAGCGCCTGCATCCGCCGCACGGCCGCGCCGTCCGCGACCCGCCGCACCACGGGCTCGTCGGGCCCCGTCGTCCGATCAATGATCCCCTGCAGATCCTCCAGACTGGGGAACGGCACCCGAAGCTTCAGCAGGAATCGATCGAGCTGGGCCTCCGGCAGTGGATAGGTCCCCTCCATCTCGATCGGGTTCTGGGTCGCCAGCACGAAGAACGGCTCCTCGAGCCGGCGCGACTCGCCGGCGACCGTGACGGCGTGTTCCTGCATCGCTTCGAGGAGCGCCGACTGCGTCTTCGGTGTCGCCCGGTTGATCTCGTCTGCCAGCACGATCTGCGCGAAGATGGGCCCGGGCTGAAACTCGAACCGGCGGCGACCGGCGTCGTCTTGCACGACCAGGTTGGTCCCGAGGATGTCGGCGGGCATGAGGTCGGGCGTGAATTGGATGCGGGAAAACCGCAGATCCAGCGTTTGGGCGAGGGTCCGGACGAGGAGGGTCTTCCCGAGCCCCGGGACCCCCTCCAGAAGCACGTGCCCCCCCGCGAGCAGCGCAATGACGACGAGATCGAGCGCTTCCCGCTGGCCGACGATGACCCGGGCGAGTTCCCCGCGAAGCGCCTCGCACGCGGAACGGAGATCGTTGACCTCGCGGGAGAAGGGATCGTTCATGGGGCGCTGCCCAAGGCCTCGAAGTACCGGCGAATCACGGTCAGGTATGCGGGCGGAATAGGCTCCCGGCCGAGCGCGCGATCGTTCTCGTGCGCCACATCCGCCGGTACCGGGCCCACGGGGATGCGCGGGGATCCCCGCCGCCCGGGCGCCAGCAAGTCTCGCACCGCCGCCGGGCCCTCGCCTTGCCTGCCGGTCAGGTGCTCCTCGTTTGGGGTCGCCTCGAGGCGCCGGGTCGGCGCGCCGAGAGCCGGTCCCCGCCCCTCGCCCGGCAGGCTCCCCTGGTTGGGCCCCGGCGGCGGCGGCGCGCCGGCCTCCCCATCCGGCGTCACGGGGTTGGGGCCTGCCGCGGCCGGCGCCGTGACGGGCTCCGCCTGAGATTGTCCTGTCCTCGCGGCGCTGGCGCCGAGCGGCCCGCCCCGGGTGATCCGTTCCGCGGAGGTCTGCACCTGGCGTTGTGCCTCGCCGAGCGCCTGCTCATCTCCCAGCATCCGCTCGATACTCCGAAGATCTGAAACGGCGTCGCCGAGCGCGGAGGAGGCCGCCGGCAGCCGGCCGCGTTCCACGTCGCGGCGCGCCGCCTCGAGGCTGCGCCGGGAAGAGGCGGGCGCGTTCATGTCGTCCAGCGACTCGGACAGCCGGCTCAAGCGCCGTGAGAGATCTTCGCGGGCGTCCGGGGCGCTCCGGCTTTGGAGTTCTTCCGCGAGGGCTTCCAATTCACGAATCGTCTGCTGGAGACGCTCGGGCCCGGCAGGGATCGCCGGCGCGCGCGCATCGCGCGCGCCGGATGTTCCCCGGGACTCTGCGGTCGTGATGCGGCGCTCGATCCGGCTCTGTGCCGTCTGCAATTGGCGGGTCGCCTCCCCCAGGAGACCCAACGCATCGTCGCGAGAGATCCGCGCGCCCAGGAGCTTCCGTCCGAGGTCCCGGAGCTGAGGCGCGGCCCGGCGGGCCTCCGGAAGCCCGCGTGTTCGCGCCGCCGCGTCGAGCTGCCGGGCGATCGTCACGAGCGCGCGCCCTTCGCCGTGGATGACCGCGGCAGTGCGGGCGGCCGGCCAGCCGGGGATCGCCCAGCCCTGAAGGAACTGCGCCCACAGGACGAGACCGGCCGCGCACGCCACGATCATCCAGCTCTCCCTCGGGACCGCAACCGGCGCGGCCGCGCGCGGAACGATCCCCTGCGCGACCTCCACGGCATCAGCAATCTGGAGGCGCGCCATCCCGCCGGGCACCGCGGCCGCCGGAGGCGCGGCGAGGAGCTCCACGGCCGTGCTCAGGCGATCCGCCAGCCCGAGGCGGCGGTCGGTCAATCGAGCCGCGGCAAGAAGCCCGGGGCGCAGGCAGGCCAGCAGCGTCAGGCCGGCGAGGAGGCCCGCCGCCTCAACGACCGCCACCGCGCGAATGGGAAACCAGAGCGGCACGGCCAGCGTGACCAGCGCCCACCCCAGGGTCGACCACCCGATCACGGCGGCGGCCCGCGCGACCCAGCGGAGCGCACGGTCGAAGGCCAATCGCCGCCGCACGCGGCCGAGCAGGCGCTGGAGGGTTTCCGCGTTGCGCGTCATGCCGCCGCCAGCCTCCGGAGGCGCCCCCAGGTCCAGATCCCGCAGAGCGCCCCCAGCCCCGCATACGCCGCGACCGCAATGGCCGGCGGGAACCCGCCCGCCGCCTCCGTGGTCGCCTCGACCGGATTCAGCGATTGCAGCGAAGATGGGAGAAGGGTGGTGCCGGCAAAGATCACCAGCAGCGTGATCCAGTGCGCCACCGTCCGCGAAAACTCCGCCTCAAAGACCACGCTGTACAAGAGGCCGATCTGCGCGATGCCCCAGGCGGCCACGGCGATCAGCCCGGCCGCGGAGAGCAGGGAGCCGATCGGGATCTGCCGGATCGTCGTGGTCAGAACGAGCAGCGGCGCCCCGAGCAGCAGCCAGTAGAGGATCGTGACAAGGGACGACAGACTCTTGCCGCCGACGATCACTCCGGCCGGGAACGGCGCGAAGACGAGATCGACCGCCGCCTTCTCGCCGTCCACCGCAATCTCCTGGGCAAGGCAGGCGGACGCGAAGTAGGTGAGGAGCACGATCTGG
>DATHLI010000388.1:0-5618 GCA_035488355.1 bacterium
GCAGGCATCCGCGCCCTCGCCGCCGCCTCGGCCATCCAGGGGCCGATCGACGCCCGGACCGTGGGGTGGCAGTTGGGACCCCGCTTGAACGCCCCCGGGCGGCTCGGCGACCCGACGCCGTCGCTCGAGCTGCTCATCACCGACGACGATCAGGCGGCGCGGGCGCTGGCCGAACGCCTGGACGCGGCCAACCGAGAGCGTCAGGCGATCCTCGAGCGCGTGCTCGGCGAAGCGCTCGTCCAGGCCGAGGAAGACGCCCAAGCTCCGGCGTTGGTCGTGGCGGGGGAAGGGTGGCACCCGGGCGTCGTCGGGCTCGTGGCCGGCCGGTTGGTCGAGCAGTACCGCCGGCCCGTCGTCGCGATCGGCATCGAGGGTGACGCCGGCCGCGGGTCGGCGCGGAGCGTCGAGGCGTTCGACCTCGTGGGAGCGCTCGGCGCCTGCGGGGGCCACCTGCTCGCGTACGGCGGGCACGCGATGGCGGCGGGGCTGTCGATCGCACGGGACGCGGTGCCCGAGTTCCGGCGGGCCTTCCAGGAGCTCGCGCAGGAGGGGGCTCCGCAGCGGGCGGCGTCCCCGCGTCTCCGGGTGGATGCGGAAGTGCGGCTGGGTGATCTCACCCTCCGCCTCATTCAGGAACTCGAGCGCCTCGGGCCGTTCGGGGCGGCGAACCCGGAACCCGTGCTCGCCGCGCGCGGGGTCCATGCCGTCAATCGCCGCGTGGTCGGGGATGGCCAACATCTTCGGATGGATGTCACGGACGGGACCACCGTCGTGGAGGCGATCGGGTTCACGCTGGCGCCCGCCGGCGAACTCCTGCTGTTTACCGAGGCGCCCCTGGACCTCGTCTTCGTCCCGGAGCGGGACCGGCTCGATCGGGAGCGCATCCGGCTTCGCGTGCAGACGCTCGAGGTCCCTGGGATGGACCCGGAGTCCGTGCTCGCGGATACCGGCGCGCTGCTCGACCGGCTCTTTCGGCGCGCCGCGGATTATCTGGACGAGACGCCGTCTCGCGAGGTCGAAGACGCGCCGGCCCTGTACACCAAGGTGGTTGGCGTGACCTTCAACGGCCGTCAGGATGCGGTGGCATCGCTCCACCCGGGTGACCGTCTCCGGTTGGTCCGGGAGCCGGCCAACGCGCATGATCCACACGCGGTCCGGGTCGTGGGCCCGGACGGCCGGGACCTTGGATACCTGCGGGCGCAGCTCGCGGGTCGGCTGTCGCCCTCGATCGACGTGGGCGCGCGGTACCACGCCACCGTGATGGCGGTCACGGGAGGCGGCGACCGCACACTGGGCGTCAACGTCTTTCTCGAGCGGGACGACGCGGGGACCCCGCCCGCCGCCGATGGCGTTCCGGTTCGGACCGGCGGGGACGCCCGTCCGCGTCCGTCCCTGCAGGCGGCCGGGGATCGGCCGCCCCTTGAGTTGAACGAGGGGCGGCCGTGGCCGGCGGCCCCCGCCGCGGCGTTTCGGGCCATGGCCGGTGGAAGGTCGGTCGTGCTTGCGCTGCCCCCCGGATGCGGGTGGGCCGCCGCGCTCGCGGGCGCGGCCGCGCTGAATGTGCGTGACGGCTCGTGCGTCCTCCTCGTCGTCCCCCTCCGCCGGCAGGTGTATCACCGGACCGACCAGTTACGGTCGCGCCTGGCGCGGCTGGGAGCTCGGGTCCTGCCGGTGCACGGGCTCCAGGGGCTTCGGGAGCGCGAGCAGGTCGTCGCCGCGCTCCGCTCGGGCGAGGTCGACGTGGTGGTGGCCAGCGCCGAGGTCGTCGCCGAGGACTGGGTGATGATGCACGCGAACCGGATCTCCGGCGTTCTTGTCGAGGCCGGCTCCGGCGCCTGCCGGATCCCGCAGCTCGCGGACCGGCCGGTGTTCGTGGTAGCGGCGCCTGCCGCCTCCAGCGCCCTTGAGCGCCTGTGCCCGGGCGCCGAGGTCGTGTGCGACGCGCCGCTCCGGACCGGGCTCCGGGTCGTCGACCGCCGGGGCTCGCCGGACCGGGACGCGGCGCTGGAGGAAGTGATCGGCAAAGACGAGAAAGTCGTCGTTTATGCCGCCGGACGGGAAGAGTGCGTGCAGCTGGCGCAGCATCTGCGCGGGCAGGGCGGCGGCCGGACGGGGCGGGTCGGCTACCTGCACGGCGGGCTTCCGGCGCGCGTGCGCCAGATCGTCGCGCAGGCCTTCCGGGAGGGGCGCCTGGACGTCCTGGTGGCGACCGCGGCGCTTGACGAGGAAGCGCTCCCCTCAGACGTGCGCGATGTGCTGATCGCCTCGCTCCCTGCGGACCGCGCCCGCTTTGTGGAGGCGTTCGGCGGCGCCGGGTTCGGCGCCCGTCCGGTGACGGTGACCCCGCTCTTCGGCGCGGACGAGATGGCCGCACGCCGGCGCGCGCTGGCGGGCCGGGCCCCGGACCGGGAGGTGCTTGCGGCAATCTATCGGGAGCTCAGGCGGTGGCGGGGCGACGCCGCGTGGGTGTGGCCCGATGACGGCACCTGGGCGCACCTCAGCGGGGCGCTGCCTGATCTTCCCCGTTCCGCGGTCGATGGGGCGATGGCGATCTTTGAAGAAGCCGGGCTGGCCACCCGCGAGATCGTGGACGGGCGGTCCGAGGTCCAATTGCTCCCCGCGCTCAGGCGGGACCTTGGCACATCGCTGCGATACCGCGAGGGCCGGCGGGAGCGGGACGCGTTCGAGGAGTTCGCCCAGTGGGCCCTGCGCGCCAGCGGCTTCGAGCTGCTTCAGGCGGCCGCGGGGCAGGGTGGGGGCTCATGAGACCCGGAGCGCGCCTGCGGCAGGGGAGGGGGCGGCGATGAAGCGCTTTCATCTCCCCCGAAGCAGCGCCGAGGAGACGCTGCCCGCCGACGCCGTCGAGCTGCTGGCCCGGATCAAGCGCCTGACGCCGCACACCGACCTCGACCTGATCCGCCGCGCGTTCCTCTTCGCCCAGGACGCGCACGCCGGCCAGACCCGCGCCTCGGGCGAAGTCTACATCGGCCACAGCGTTGCGGTGGCGTCGATCCTGGCCGACCTGCGGTTGGACGCGGGGACCATCGCCGCGGCGCTGCTGCACGACGTGCCGGAGGACACGCCACACACGATCGAAGAGATCCAGAGCAAGTTTGGCCCGGAGGTCGCCGGGCTGGTGGACGGGGTCACCAAGCTCGGCCGGATCGAGTGGAAGAGCCGCGAAGAGCGCCAGGCGGAAAACTTGAGGAAGATGTTTCTGGCGATGGCCAACGACATCCGGATCATCCTGATCAAGCTGGCCGACCGCGTCCACAATTTGCGGACGATCGAGTTCCTCCCCGAGGTGAAGCAGAAGCGCACCGCCAGCGAGACCCTGGAGATCTACGCCCCCCTGACCGAACGTTTGGGGATCGGCAGCATCAAGCGGGAGCTGGAAGACCGGGCGTTCGCCGTGCTGGAGCCGGACGCCTCCCGCGAGATCAGCGGCCAGATCGAGCGCAGCCGGCAGGAGCAGGAGGCGCTGCTGGCGCGGGTGGTCGAGACCCTCCAGCTCGAACTGAACCAGGGCGGAATCCGGGTGGATCCGGGGCAGATCACCGGGCGGCCGAAGCACGTCTACAGCATCTACCAGAAGATGCAGCGGCCCAAGTACCAGGGGCAGGGGGTCGGCCGCATCTACGACCGGCTGGCGATCCGGGTGATCGTCAACGACCTGCGGGAGTGCTACGAGGCCCTCGGGGTGGCGCATTCTTTGTGGAAGCCCATCCCGGGCGAGGTCGACGACTACATCGCGAACCCCAAGACCAGCGGCTACCAATCGCTACACACCGCGGTGATCTGCGAGGGGCAGCCGCTCGAGATCCAGATCCGCACCGCGCAGATGCACCACGCCGCCGAGCACGGCATCGCGGCGCACTGGCGGTACAAGGAGGGGGGCAAGAAGTCCGATCCGGGGTTCGAGCAGAAGCTCTCCTGGCTGCGCCAGCTGCTGGAGTGGCACCAGGAACTGCAGGATCCCCGAGAGTTCATGCACTCGGTGAAGATCGATCTGTTCCAGAACGAGGTCTTCGTCTTCACGCCCAAGGGCGACGTCATTGACCTTCCCGCGGGAGCGACGCCGATCGATTTCGCCTTCCGCATTCACACCGACGTCGGGTACCACACGGTGGGCGCCAAGGTGAACGGGCGGTTGGTCCCGCTGAGTCACCCGCTGCAGTCCGGAGATATCGTGGAGGTGACGACCAACAAGAACAGCGCCGGGCCGAGCCGGGACTGGCTGGCGTTCGTCCAGACCAGCAATGCCCGGACGAAGATCCGGCAGTGGTTCAAGCGGGAACGGCGCGAGGAGAACATCTTCCGGGGCAAGGACATGCTGGAGAAGGAGCTCCGCCGGACCGGCAGCGTGGCCGCGGCGCTGCGGCCGGAGCGGCTCCGCGAGGCCGCCGCGCAGTTCGGGCTGCCCAACGAGGAGGAGATGCTGGCCGCGCTCGGCAACGGCGATGTCTCGCTCCTGCAAGTGGTGCTGTTCCTGCGCGGAGGGCCGGCGGCCGAGGAGGAAGTCCCTCCGGCGGCGCCGCCCGCCCAGGCCCCCCCCTCCGCCACCGCCCACGGCATCCGGGTTCGGGGCGTCGACAACGTGCTGATGCGGTTCGGCCGGTGCTGCAGCCCGCTGCCCGGCGACCGGGTCCTCGGGTACATCACCCGGGGCCGGGGCGTGACCATCCATCGCTCGGATTGTCCCAACAACCAGTTCCTGCGAACCCAGCCGGAGCGCCTGGTGGAGGTGGAGTGGGAGGCCTCCGCGGACGGGACGTATCAGGTGGAGATCGAGGTGGAGGCGCTCGACCGGGTCGGACTCCTCAAGGACATGCTGGCGGCGGTGACCGAGACGAAAACCAACGTGGTCTCGGTCAACGCCCGCGTCCGCAAGGACAAGGTCGGCGTCGTCAACATCGTTGTCGAGATCCGGAACGTCACGCAGCTGACGGCGGTGATTCAGCGCATCGGCCAGCTGCCGGAAGTATACAGCGTTGAGCGGATCGTCCCGCACTAGCCCACCCCGCGCCTCCGCCCGACCATGCGGAGCCTGGGGGGGGCGGGCGCATGACGGGATGACCGCCGGGACGCGCTCCTTTGGAGCGCGGAGGAGGGAGCGATGATCGGGACGGCGGCGCGCGTGGGGGTGTTCACGGAGTCGGTCATCCGGGAGATGACGCGGCTCGCGGCGGAGCACGACGGAGTCAACCTCGCGCAGGGGTTCCCGGATTTCCCGGCGCCGGCGGAGCTCCTCGAGGCGGCGGCCCGGGCGCTGCGGGACGGGTACAACCAGTACGCGATCACCTGGGGCGCCCCGAACTTCCGCCGCGCGCTGGCCGAGAAGGTGCGGTGGTTCAATGGCATCACCGTTGATCCCGAGCGCAACATCACCGTCACCTGCGGGGCGACCGAGGCGATGATGGCCACGCTCCTCGCCACGGTGAACGCCGGGGAAGAAGTGATCGTCTTCGAGCCTTTCTACGAGAACTACGGCCCGGATGCCAAGCTCTCCGGCGCGGTGCCGCGGTTCGTCCCGATCAGGCTCGAGCCGGGATTCCCGTTCGACCCCGATCAGGTTCGCGCCGCGGTCACCCCCAAGACCCGGGCGATCGTCGTCAACA
>DATHLI010000389.1:0-2576 GCA_035488355.1 bacterium
CACCATGGTCGCGGACAGCGCCCCCATCGTCCGCCCGTGAAACCCGTGGCTGGCGACGATGATCTCGAACGCGTCGCGGCCGCGCACCTGACGGGCGGACTTCCGCGCCAGCTTGATCGCCGCCTCCGAGGCCTCCGCCCCGCTGTTGCAGAAAAACACCCGTCCGTCGGAAATCCCGGTCAGATCGACCAGAAGGCGGCCGAGCTCGGCCTGCTGCGGGATCTGGTAGAGGTTGGAGACGTGGATGAGCCGCGTGACCTGCTGCTGGATCGCCCGGACGTGGCTGGGGTGACAGTGCCCCAGGACATCGACCGCGATCCCCGCCACGAAGTCGAGGTACTCCTTGCCGTCGGCGTCCCAGAGCCTGACCCCCTGCCCTTCCACGAACGCCACCGGCCACCGCCGGTAATTCGGCATCAGCACGCGGCCTGCCAGGTCGATCGTCTCTTGTGTCGTCATCTCCCACCCCGCGCTTGTTTTTGCCTTCCCTTCGATCAGGGGACGAGCATTGTCCCGATGCCGCGCTCCGTAAACAATTCGACGAGCAGCGCGTGCGGCAGGCCTCCGCCGATGATGTGGGCGCTCGGCACGCCGCCGCGGATGGCCGCGAGACAGGCGTTGATCTTCGGGAGCATCCCGCGGCTGACCGTCCCGTCTTCGATCAGCGCCGCCACATCGGCCGCCCGCAGCTCCGAGATCAGTTCCCGGGTCCCGTCGTTATCCCGGTACACGCCCGGGACGTCGGTGAGCAGGACGAATTTGCCGGCGCCGACGGCCACGGCCAGAGCGCCCGCCGCCGTGTCGGCGTTAAGATTGTAACTCATCCCGTCCTCCCCGATCCCCAGCGACGCGACCACGGGGATGTACCCCTGCGCGCTGAGCTGGACCACGAGCTCCGGGTGTACCTCGTGCACCTCGCCCACCTGGCCGAGATCGACATCGCCGCGGTACTTGCGGGCGACCAGCATCCGCCCATCCTTGCCGCTGAGCCCCACCGCCTGCCCGCCCTCGCGGATGATCATCGACACGATCGCCTTATTCGTGCGGCCCGCCAGGACCATTTCCACGACATCCATCGTCTCGGCGTCGGTCACCCGGAGCCCCCCGACGAATTTCGACTCCTTTCCCAGGCGCTCCAGGACGCGGGTGATCTCCGGTCCGCCGCCGTGGACCAGCACGGGATGGATGCCGGCGCCCTTGAGGAGGACGAGATCCTGCACCAGCGTGCCGCCGCCGTTGGCATCGAGCACGCTCCCGCCGAACTTGACGACGACGGTCTTCCCCTTCCAGGCGTTCACGTACCGGAGGCCCTGCGCGATCACCGCGCCCTGCTCGGCGACGGCGCTGATCACCATCTCAGGAAAGCTCCCCGGCATTTTCCTTCACATACTCCTCCGACAGATCGCAGGTCCAGACCACCGCCTCCTCCCGACCGAGGCCGAGGTCCACCGTCACCTGCACGTTCTCCCCCGCCAGATGCTCCCCGGCCTCCTCGAGGCGCTCCGGCCCGCCCACGCCTGCGCCGCGCTCCGCGATCACGACCGGGCCGATCTTCACCGCGATCCGGTCCGGCTCCACATCCACGCCGGAGTAACCGACCGCGGCCATGATCCGCCCCCAGTTGGCCATAGCGCCGTGGATCGAGGTCTTCACCAGCAGCGAATTCGCCACCGACCGGGCGGCGCGCTCGGCGTCCTCCTCGGTCTGGGCGCCCGCCAC
Organism: bacterium; assembly: GCA_035488355.1. Taxonomy (GTDB): domain Bacteria; phylum Sysuimicrobiota; class Sysuimicrobiia; order Sysuimicrobiales; family Segetimicrobiaceae; genus Segetimicrobium. The sequence continues at coordinate 1,720 of DATHLI010000389.1, forward strand.
CGTGATCTCGACCAGCTTGGTCGCCCCTTCCCCATCCCGGGCGATGGCCCTGGCCAGCCCGTCGGTCAAGATGTCCAGCGCAGCCTGAAACGCGTCCAGCGCTTCCCCTGGGCCGGTGATCTCCGGCGCGCCCGCCTCGCCGTTGGCGAAGATGAGGATCGTGTCGTTCGTACTCCGGTCGCCGTCCACCGTGATCCGGTTGAACGACGCGTCGGCCGCGCGGCGCAGCACGCTGTTCAGGACCGCGGGCGCCACCGCGGCATCGGTCGTGAGGACGCTGAGGGTGGTCGCCATCTGAGGGTGGATCATGCCGGCCCCCTTGCTCATCCCGCCCACGGTCACGAGTTGGGACCCGACCGTCACCTGGACGGCGCCGGTCTTCGAGACGGTGTCGGTCGTGAGGATCGCCTCGGCCGCCGCGGTCCCATCCGCGCCGAGGTGGCGGACCGCCTCGGGAATGCCCCGCCGGATGGCGTCCATGGGCAGCGGTACGCCGATCGGCCCGGTGCTGCAGATGTAGACGATATCTTCCACCAGTTGGAGATGCTCGGCCGCGATGCGGGCCATCTCCCGGGCATCCCGCATCCCCTGCTCACCGGTGCAGGCGTTCGCGTTGCCGCTGTTCAGCAGGACGGCCTGCCCCTGCCCGGAACGGACCCGCTCCATATCCAGGAGGACCGGCGCCGCCTTGACTTTGTTGGTGGTGAACACACCGGCGGCCGCGGCAGGAACGCGGGACACGACCAGAGCCAGGTCCTTCTTCTGCGCCTTGATCCCGCAGTGCACGCCGGCGGCGACGAAGCCCTGCGCCGACGTCACCCCACCTTGGATCAAGCGCGTTACGCCTTTGGCCATCG
>DATHLI010000390.1:0-1802 GCA_035488355.1 bacterium
ATGACCTCCGGGGTCCGGAGGACCGACGTCGGCCGGATGGCCTCGTGGGCCCCCTGCGCGTTCCGGCGGGACGTATACTGGCGCGGCTGCGCGGGGACGTAGGGCGCGCCGAACGTCTGCCCGACGTAGTCCCGGGCCTGCACCTGGGCTTCTTCGGCCACCCGGACGGCGTCGGTGCGCATGTAGGTGATCAATCCCACGGTACCTTCCGCCCCGACGTCCATGCCTTCGTAGAGCTGCTGCGCCACGACCATCGTGCGCGCGGCCGAGTAGCCCAGCTTCCGGTTCGCCTCCTGCTGGAGGGTGCTCGTCGTGAACGGCGCGGCCGGGTGGCGCTGCTGATCTTTGCGGCGGATCTCCGAGACGCTGAACGGCGCCTGCTCCAGTTCCTGCACGATCGCCTTGGCGGCCGCCTCGTTCGGGATCTCGATCTTCTCTCCGCCCTTGCCGTCGGAGGCGACGGCGTCCTTCGTCTTGCCGACGAGCCGAGCGACGAACGGCGCCGTCTCGCCTTCCCGCGCCAGCCGCGCGGCGATCGACCAGTACTCCTGGGGCACGAAGGCTTCGATCTCCTGCTCCCGCTCGCAGATGAGCCGCACGGCCACCGACTGCACCCGGCCCGCGCTCAACCCGCCGCGGATCTTCCGCCAGAGCAGCGGGCTGATCTTGTACCCCACCAGGCGGTCCAGGATCCGGCGCGCCTGCTGCGCGTTGACCAGGCTGGCATTGATATCGCGGGGAGCTTGGAGCGCCTTCCGGACGGCGTCCTTCGTCACCTCGTGAAACTCGATCCGCTTGATCTTGGGGTTGACCGGGGTGAGGATCGTCGCCAGGTGCCAGGAGATCGCTTCGCCTTCGCGGTCCGGGTCGGTGGCCAGGTAGACGGCCGAAGCCTTTTTGGCCGCGGCCTTCAGTTCCTTGATGATGGGCCCCTTCCCCTTGGGGACGACGTACTTCGGCGTGAAGTCGTGCTCGACGTCCACCCCGAGCTGGCTGCGCGGAAGATCCTTGACGTGCCCCATGGACGCCATGACCTCGTACTTCCGGTCCAGCAGCTTCTTGACCGTCCGCGCCTTGGTGGGCGACTCTACGACGACGAGTGATTTGACCACGGAACGCCTCCTGCCCGATGCGGCCGATTGCTTCCTTCGAAAACGGACCACCGGGCAAACCGCTTCCCGGGGGACTGCTGAACCAGCCCCCGGACTTCCAGGGTTGCGAGCGCGGCCGCCACACACCCGGCGTCCAGCGCGGTCCGCTCGATAATCCGGTCGATCTGCTCGGGGCGCTCGTCGAGAACGGCGAGCACCCGCACTTCATTATCACTCAACCCGGCGGCGGAGCCGCTTGTTCCCGGCCGCCATGCCAGTCCGACCGCCTCCAGCAGGGGCCCGGGGCCCTGTAGGAGCCGGGCGCCCTGGGCCAGCAGATGGTGCGGCCCCCGGCTGGCCGCCGAGAAGACGCTGCCCGGGACGGCGTACACCGCCCGCCCCTGGGCGGCGGCATGCCGGGCCGTGATCAGCGAGCCGCTGTCCACACCACCCTCCACCACCACCACCGCCTGCGCCAGCGCGCTGATCAGGCGGTTCCGAGGCGGAAACTGCTGCGGCCGGGGCCGCATCCCGATGGGCACCTCTGACACGACTCCTCCCCGAGCCAGCATCGCTTCCATTAAAGAGCGGTGTTCAGGCGGGTACACCACGTCGATCCCGCATCCCAGCACCGCCACCGTCATCCCGTCCTCCCGAAGGGCTCCCTCGTGCGCCGCCCGGTCGATCCCCCGGGCCAACCCGCTGACCACC
>DATHLI010000391.1:0-2924 GCA_035488355.1 bacterium
CCTCGCGAAGGAGGGTCCGCGCCAGGCCCGCCGCGGGTTCCTGCCCGGACGCGCTCAACAGCCGGAGCCGCTCCGCCTCGTACCGCTCATACAGGACGAGGCGCACGATGCTCCACTCCCAGCCGTCGTTCTCCCGCTCCACGAGGGTGGCGTGGCGGTAGTCGGCCGGAGCGCGGGCGAACGCCAGGCGGTCGGCGTCGCCACCGCCGGCGGCCACTTGCGCATAGAACGCCCGGGCGTGGCCGATCTCCTCCTGGGCGATGCTGCTCATGGCGACGTCGCTCTCGATATCGGGGCCAAAGCCCGTCCACTCCGAGTGCCGGTGGCCGATGATCAGCTCGTCGTCGGCGGCCCGCAGCAGCCATTCCCGGAACGCCGCGCCGACGCGGGGATCGGCGGCCGCCCGAGCCGCGCTGTTCACCTACTGGTCCTCGTCGCGGTGCGAAAGGCGCCAGCCGCTGTGGTAGATCTGCTGTTGCTTCCGGTAGGACCCGCCGAATCGGTAGCTCTTATCGGTCGCCGGCGCGAACATCTCCGCGGCGTCCTCGGTCGTCGCGTGGATCTCCCTTGCCCGGACCACCCAGAGGTTCACGCACGGGTCCCGCCGCGTATAGTTCTCCTTGGCGACGATGAGCGCCATCTCCGCGTCGGGGGCGTGGACGTCGCCGACGTGGATGTGCGGGTCCCGCGTGCGCGCCTGCAGGAACACGGCCCAGACATCCGGGGGAGCGTCGAGACGCCCCTCCCAGGATTCGCCGCGGCCAGTTGCGCCGGAGGCATCGCCTCCGGGGACCGCGCCACTACCCGCGGGCTCCCGCGCCCCCTCCGGCGGCTCTTCCGCGTTCACGCCGCGGCCCACTGGATCACCGCCTCCCGGACCCACGCGTGCTGCCGGTAGAACCGCTGCCGCAGCGCCAGGCGCTCGGCGCTCTTCGGGCCGCCGTTGCGGCCCACCCGCTTCAGTTCCTCCCAGTCCGGCTCCGTATACACGTACCGATCCTCGCCGTCCACCCGGCGCAGGCCGGGGTCGGGCACCTCGAGCCCGTACTCGAGAATGATCGGCACGAAGCGACGCAGGAACTGCTGCCGGAGCTCTTCATTCGACTTGACCTTGATGCGCCAGGCGAGCATTTTCTCCGTGTGCGGCGAGACCCGGTCGGGCATGCCGAAGAAGTGGATGAGGGGGGTCCACCACCGCCGGAGCGCATCCTGCAGCATCGCCCGCTGGCGCGGGGTGCCTTCGGCGAGCGTCCGCCAGACGTCGAGGCCGAGCTGGATGTGAAAATCTTCCTCGTAGCAGATCCGCTTGAGCACGCGCGCGTACGGCGCATACGAGCAGGACCGGAGCGCGCCCTGCGTCTGCATCGCCGCGCCGTCCACGAACACCTGGATGATCGCCACATCCGCCCAGGTGTCCGCGGGGTAATGGAAGACGTTGTGGAAGCGCGCCCGGCCCTCCACCAGCTCCGCGATCATCTCCTCGCGGGTGCGCCCGAGCGTCTCCGCCACCCGGTAGAGCAGCATCCCGTGGCCGACCTCGTCCTGCACCTTCGCGGTGAGCGCCATCTTGCGGGCCAGGGTCGGCGCCCGGGGGATCCACTCGCGTTCGGGCAGCGCGCCCATGATCTCGGAGTTGGCGTGCATCTGGATCAGGCGCTGGGCTTCGAACCGGTATTCCCCAGGGAGCCACTCGCCGGCTTCGATCTGGTCCCCCGCCGCGATGCGCTCGGTGAACCGGGCCAGCAGTTCGGGGTCGTCCTGGGCCTGCGGGCGGGCCTCCATATTGGGCCTCCCAATATGTGACGTTTTTCGCCTGAATGCAGATTTCCCGTCACATGTAGTATCCTCCCAATCCTGTAGCCTGTCAAATGAGACAGGCGGCGTTCCGGCTGTGAGGTGTACGGAGAAACGAACAGCACCCCCCGGTTTCAACCGAGGGGTGCCGCTTGGCGCTGTTGCGGTTGCGCTAGGCCGAGGCCTTCATGCGCCGCTTCGCCCGCAGCGCCCAGGCACAGGCCGCCAGGCTCGGGCCCAAGAGGAAGAAGCTGGAGGGCTCGGGGACGGCCCCGGGATTTTCCACGCCGGTGGTTCCGATGAGCCGCCACTGCAGCGACTCATTGCTATTATCGACCGCGGCGAGGTCAAAGCCGCCCGTGTCCAGAACATGACCCGTATCCAAGTACGCGGCCGCGACGCCGTCGATCGACAGGTCGACGGTGGGGTGGTTGCCGGTGCACGTGGACGTGCTCGCCGTTGGCCCCACGCTGCAGTTGTCTAATAGGTTTGCCGCGACAATTGGCGAGTCGCTCGTGTCAAAGTTATATTGGCCGGTCTGGGTGAAGATGGCGCTTTGGCCCGCGGCAAGCGAAAACGGAAGAGATCCACCCCAGAGTGCAATCGCACTCCCCGACACCGCGGGGTGCAGGACAACGCCCAGGCTGTCGATCGTGATGGTGCCACCGCTGGTGTTGAGTACCCGGATCGCACCGGCGTCGAAAGGTGAGTTGCTACCGGCAAACAATCCCACAGTCGGATCACCCTGCCAGGGGGTAGGGAAGAACGGGCTCGGTCGAAGGTCGTCGGCGTACCCGACATAGACATCATAGCCTGCCGCGGCGGCTTGACCGGAGAGGAACGGGCCCGCCACCGTAAGCATCACGATCGCGCACGTCATGAGACATGTCTTGCGCAGACCCGCCTGAACGCTCATCAATTGACTCCCCCCGGGTAACGCCAAAGGGGCGCCGTCCCCCGACGCCTTAACTCCTACCTATCACATATGCTACCCGCCTCCTATCGCGGATGGAATACTTCTTACGCAGGATCTGGAGCGCTCAAATGAACGAAAAGGGCTTAGTCTGCGTGCTTTTCCCTGAGCCGCTTGGAAAGGCGAAGCATCAACTGGTTCCGCTCGAACTGGCCCA
>DATHLI010000392.1:0-2829 GCA_035488355.1 bacterium
GCCTACGCCTTCGCGCACGCGTTGGGCGGGGACCTGATGATCTGCCGCGATGCGGGCGAGATCGAACGGACGCACCGCGACCGCAGGCACGGGATCGTCCTCGACTTCCAGAACACGACGCCGATCGGGGACGATCTCGACCGCGTCGGCTATTTCTACAATCTGGGCGTGCGGATGATCCAGCTGACCTACAACCTCCGCAACCTGGTCGGCGACGGCTGCACCGAGGCCCACCAGGGCGGCCTCTCGTACTTCGGCCGGGAGATGGTGCGGTGCCTGAACGCGTCGAGAATTCTCGTCGACGTCAGTCACTGCAGCGAGCAGGTGGGCTGGGACGCCCTCGAGGTGTCGACGGCGCCGATCGTGGTGTCCCACTCCGCCAGCAAGGCGATCTGCTACCACGACCGCGGCAAGAGCGACGAACTGGCGAAGGCGGTCGCCGGCCGCGGCGGGTTCTTCGGGGTCGTCATCGTCCCGGGGTTCATCGCCGAGTCGACGGAGGCGACCCTGGACGACTTTGCCCGGCACGTCGAGCACCTGGTCGACGTCATGGGCATCGATCATGTGGGGATCGGCACGGACAAGGCCGGCCCGGGGCCCGGCACCGAGTCGATCGTGGAGTACCCGGCCTCGATGCCCCGGCACCGTCCCGGCTCGTTCGACTGGGCGGGGTTCAGGCTCGAGGAGCACCGCCTCACCCCGGAGTACCACCTCAAAGGGTACGACAACTTCGGAGACTGGCCCAACCTCACCATGCACCTGGCCCGCCGCGGCTTCACCGAGGGGGAACTGCGGAAGCTCCTGGGGATGAACTTCCTCCGGGTCTTTCGGGACGTGGTGGGGTAGCGCGAGGTCCGGGTTGGAGGCGGGCATGGACGCGTTCCTTCAGGGGCTCCCCAAAGCGGAGCTGCACATCCACATCGAAGGCGCCCTCGAGCCCGAGCTGATGTTCTCGCTGGCCGCGCGGAACCGGGTCGCCCTGCCGTTCCGGTCCGTCGACGAGGTGCGGCGGGCGTATGTCTTCCAGAACCTCCAGTCCTTCCTCGACATCTATTATGCCGGGTGCCGGGTGCTGGTCCGCGAACAGGACTTCTACGATCTCACGTGGGGCTACCTCCGGCGCTGCGCCGTTCAGAACGTCCGCCATGCCGAGATCTTCTTCGACCCGCAGTCCCACACCGATCGAGGCGTCCCGTTCGAGGTGGTGGTCTCCGGCATCCACCGCGCGCTGACCGACGGCGGCCGATCGTTGGGGATCTCGTCTAAACTGATCCTCTGTTTCCTGCGCCACCAGAGCGCGGCAGCGGCGATGGAGACCTTCCGGCAGGCCCTGCCGTTCAAGGAGCGGATCGCGGGCGTGGGGCTCGATTCCTCGGAGGTGGGGCACCCGCCGGAGAAGTTCCGGGCGGTCTTCGATGCGGCGCGCGCCGAGGGGTTCCTGACCGTGGCCCACGCCGGCGAGGAGGGGCCGCCGGAGTACATCTGGCAGGCCCTGGACCTCCTCGGGGCGTCGCGCATCGATCACGGCGTCCGGTGCCTCGAGGACCCGCGCCTGGTGGACCGGTTGGTCGCCGAGCAGGTGCCGCTGACCGTCTGTCCCCTGTCCAACGTGAAGCTGCGGGTGTTCCGCTCCATGGCCGAGCACAACCTCAAGCGCCTGCTGGACCGAGGGGTGCGCGTCACGGTGCACTCCGATGATCCCGCCTACTTCGGCGGGTACATCGGGGAGAACTTTCAGGCCGCGCGGGACGCGCTGGGGCTGAGCCGGGCCGATGTGTATCGCCTGGCGAGCAACGCGTTCCAGGCCGCGTTCCTCCCCCCCAGGGAGCGGCAGCGTCTCGCCGGCGAACTCGACGCCTACATGCGGGCGGCCGGGTAGGGCGTTGCGGAGGTCGGTTGCAGAGCGGGAGACGAATATGGATCAGCCACTGCCGATGTATGGAGCGTAACGCTATGCCCGCGCCGGAAGCGGTTATTCCCGCCTTGCGCGAAGCGAGTATCTGTGACCACGATTTCCTCTACGATCTCCATATCCGCACAATGAAGACGTACGTCGAGCAGACGTGGGGATGGGACGAGGCGAAAGCCGTCAAGATGTTTCGTGAGCGGGTCGCCCAGGGGCACTACGAAGTCATCGTTCTTAATGGCGTGGATATCGGCGCGGTCAACTGCCACCGACGCGGGGACACTCTCTACGTTTCGAATATCGAGATCCTGCCGGAATACCAACGCAGAGGCCTGGGGACTACGATTTTGCAGCGGATTATCGCTGAGGCACAACGCGATGGCCTTACGGTGACACTGCGGATTCTCAAGGTGAATCCAGCCCGAAGTTTGTACGAGCGTCTAGGGTTTATCGTGACCAGGGAGGATGAGACTCACTACTATATGCTCAGGGCTTGAAGGCAGAACGGGCGCCTGCGCAATCCGAACCTTTTGCTTCATGCCACCGTTTCTTGAGGGAGCTCGCTAAACTGAGGACCGCAGCGGCAGCGTCACACGGATCGTTGTCCCTTGTCCGGCAGTGCTCTCCGCCGAGATCTCTCCGCCGTGCGCCTGGACCAGGCTTTTGGCGATGGCCAGGCCCAGGCCCGTCCCGCGGGAATCCTTCGACTTGTAGAAGCGGTCGAACACGCGGGGGAGGTCTTCGGCCTGGATCCCGGTCCCGGTATCTTCGACGGAGAGGATCACCTGCCCCGGCGCCGGGCCGGCGGAGCACCGTACGCGGACCGTGCCGCCGTTCGGCGTGTACCGCAGTGCATTGGATATCAAATTGTTGAGGACCTGCCGGATCCGCTCCGGATCGACTTCGGCCGGCGGCAGGCCGGG
>DATHLI010000393.1:0-1867 GCA_035488355.1 bacterium
GCGGATCGGTTGGAACGGAATGCCGAGGGATGCCGCCTGCATCCCGGCGAGGATCGTCGCTCAGGAGTGCTCCCGGACTTTGAGGGTTCCCCGTTCGACCTGCCGGCGGAAGTGCCGGCTCTGGCCGAATCGCGCTTCGAAAGTGGTGATGCCGATCGCCGCTTCGGCGAGGCACCCCGCCGCGGAGAGCAGGTCCAGATCATACGCGGGGGAAGGCTTGACCAGGCGAAGACCCCGCCGCCGCTGCCGGGCCAGTTCCCGCACGAACGCCGCGGGAGCGCGGTTGAGCAGCACCCCGCCGAACGTCACGGAGGCGCCATCGGGAATCAGCCGGCAGGCGTCCGCCAGCGAGGTCAGCTTGCTGGGGCCGTCGGCCCGCGGGCTGCTCATCGGGATCTCCCCTCCGGTCGGCCGCCGGCGCGCGGCTCGAACTCGAGCACGGTCAAACCACGGGACCGGTCAATCGCAAACACCAGTCCGCGCCCGTCGACAAAGACGTCGTTGGTCTGCGGAACGCCCCGGCCTTCTCTAGATCGCGGCACATAGTACCCGACTTCCTTCGGGCTGTAGGGATTGGAGATGTCCACCGCCCGGATGCCGCCGCTGAACCATGCCAGGAACACGATGTTGTCTTCCCGGATGTGCTCCCAGGGCTGGTGGGCCCCGAACCGCCTGCCGGGCCGGGCGAGCCCGGCCGGGGCGGCCTGGTAGGTGGCGACCGGGACCGGCCGCGTTTCATGCGTGATATCCAGGATCCACATGAACGCCGGGGGATCCTCCAGCACCTCGTCGGTGACATCCTCGTCGGTCACGACCGCAAATCTCCTGTTGCGGATGCGATGGGGCACGGGCAGAAACGTGTGGGTCGGCGACGTGTACGGCGGGTTCCACGCGGCGCCGCCGAGGCTCGCCGGCCGCGTGGGATCGGAGATATCCACGATCACCGCCCCGGCCCGGCCGCACGCGGCGTACGCCCGGTTGCCCCGCGCCAGCGCGAGGTGAACCCAGTAGTGCCCGCCGGGCTCCGGGGAGGGTTCGCCCGCCGACGCGGCCTGGCCCGGCAGCCACCACCGGCCGACGAGCGTCGGGCGGACGGGATCGCCGATATCCACGATGGCCAGGATGTTCGACCGGAAGCCCGCCCACTCCGTCGACACGAACGCGAGCATCCCCTGAAGGTCGAACCGGTGCACGCCCCGCGCGGAGGTGGGAAAGAACGCCACCTCCCGAGGGGCGGTCGGGGTGGAGATGTCGAAGATCCTCAGCCCCACGGCGGGCGTCCGGCCGGCATCACCGGGCGGGAAGCGCTCGTTGTTGACGAGCATCAGTTCACCGATCACACGCACCTTGTGCGAGTGAATGTCGCCGGGCACCGCGATCTGGGAGACGAGATGCGGCTCGCGAGGATCCGAGACGTCCACGATACTCGTCCCGTGCGGCGGGGCCATGTGGCCGACGTAGGCATACCGGCCTTCCACCACGATCTGGCCGCCGCCCGGCAGGTCCAGCTCCCCGACCCGCCGGAATCCGCGTGCCCGCTCGCCGCGATCGCCCATCGAGCCGGCCCTCCCCGCCCCCCGGGGCCTACGAGCCGCGGCGCGGATCTGGAGCCTCGGCGGCCCCCAGACCGCGCCCGTGGGACTCGTCCTTCGAGGCCAGGAGCGAGAACATCAGGGGGACGCTCCCCATCCCCGGGGGCAACTCCCAGGTCCCGTCCGACCGCTGTGCCATCCACGGGAACATCGCCCACCCCCCGAACGGGTACTCGTCAAACGACACGATCCGCAGCCCCGCCCGCAGCAGCGAGCCGATGATCTCCGACATCGAATGCGACCACTGGTAGGTGATGGACCGAATGGGGGCGTCC
>DATHLI010000394.1:0-3907 GCA_035488355.1 bacterium
GCCGGGGACCCGCGGGTGATCGAGGCGTACCTGGGCGAGAAGATCGTCCTCGGCTGAGATGCTGGAGCTCCGAGGCGTCACGGCGGGCTACGGGCAGTTCACGGCGCTCTGGGACGTCGGCCTCCGGGTCGCCGCGGGCGAAACCGTGGCGATCGTGGGGCCTAACGGGGCGGGCAAGACCACGGTGATGCGCGTCATCTCCGGCGTGCTGCGCCCCCGCGCCGGAGGCCTCATCTTCGACGGCGAGTCGCTGGCGGGGCGCCCGGCCCACGAGATCGTCGCCCGCGGGATCGCCCACGTGCCCGAGGGGCGCCGGATCTTCCCGGACCTGACCGTCGCCGAGAATCTCCGGATGGGCGCGTTTCTTCCCCCCGCCCGCCGCGCGTTCGGCCAGAGCCTCGAGCGCGTGCACGCGCTCTTCCCCATCCTGGCGGAGCGGCGGCGCCAGCGCGCCGGAAGCCTCTCCGGCGGCGAGCAGCAGATGCTCGCCATCGGTCGCGCCCTCATGTCGAGGCCCAAGCTCATCCTGCTGGACGAGCCGTCCCTGGGGCTCGCGCCGGTGATGGTCCTCCGCCTGTTCGACCTGATCCGGCGGATCCGCCGGGAAGGGTACACGATCCTGATTGTCGAGCAGAACGTCCGGCAGGTGCTCAGGCTGGCGGACCGCGCCTACCTCCTCGAGGCCGGCCGGCTCAAGATGGAAGGGCGGTCGGACGAGCTGAGCGAGCAGGAGTTCGTCCGCAAAGCGTACCTGGGCCTATGATGGATCCCATCTTCCTGGCCGAGGCCGCTCTGAACGGCGTGCTGCTGGCGGGGGTGCTGGCCCTCCTCGCGTTGGGCCTCAACCTGATCTTCGGCGTGCTCGACATCGTGTGGATTGCCTACGTGGACCTCGTCGCCGTGTGCATGTACGGGGTGTATTTCCTGGTGACCCTGTACGGGTGGCCGCTCTGGGCGGCGGGGCTCGCCGCGGTGGGGCTGGGGGGGCTTCTCGGGATCGCGGTCCACCTCTTGATCATTTCCCCCATCCTCGGAAGCCCCCCGGTCAACCAGCTCTTGGCCACCGGCGGGCTGCTCTTCTTCCTCCAGTCCTTCATGACGCTCCTCTGGACCACCGACCACCGGTCGCTCCGCCTGAACCTGCCGATCCTCCAGGCCGGGGGGATGTTCATCCCGTTCACGCGCCTGCTCGCCTTCGGCGTCGCGGTCCTCGCCGTGCTGGGCCTCTACCTCTTCCTCACGCGCACGTATATGGGGACGGCGATCCGGGCGGTGTCCCAGGATCGGGAGGCGATGCGGCTGATGGGCGCCGATCCGCAGCGTGTCTACGTGGTCACCTCGGCGGTCGGCGGCGCCATGGCGGGGGTGGCGGCGGCGCTGCTGATCATCCAGTATCCCGTCCATCCGTATTTCGGCGCCGCGTTCGGTCCCCTCACGTTCATGATCTGCGTGTTGGGCGGGCTCGGGAACATGGTGGGCGCCTTCGTCGCGTCGTTCATCCTGAGCGAGATCATCTCGTTCGGCGGCGTGCTGCTCTCCACCGAGATGGGATACGTGCTCGCCTTCGTGCTCTTCATCGCCCTGATGTTCGCGCGGCCGGGCGGGATCCTCGCGAGGCGGGCATGACCCTTCCCCGCGCGCTCGCGGTCTCCCTCATCGCGCTGATTGCGGCCGTGCCGCTGGTCCCCATGGGCGGGATGCACCAGTACGTGCTCCACGTCCTCGTCCAGATCTTCATCTGGTCGTTCATCGCCGGCGCGTGGTCGCTGATGGGACGGTTCCGGCTGGTCTCGCTGGGGCACGGCGCGTTCCTGGGCATCGGCGCCTACACGGCGACCCTGCTGTGGAACGTCTTCGGGCTGACGCCGTGGGTGGGGGGCCTCGCGGCGGTGGCGGGGGCGGTCGCCGTGGCCGCCGTGGTGGGCTATCCCTGCTACCGCCTGCGGGTGGTCGGCCACTACTTCGTCCTCGTCACGCTCGCCGTCGGCGAGGTCGTCCGCCTGCTGATCATCGCCGGGCGGGGATGGACCGGCGGCTCCCTCGGTCTGACGCTCCGGCCCGCGCCGGCGCAGGCGAGCCTGCTGGCCGCGCAGTTCGCCGACAAGCGCGTCTTCTATTACGCCTCGGTGGTGGTGTGGCTCGGCGGCCTCTACCTCTGGCGCCGCGTGGACCGGAGCATGGCCCGGTCGGCGCTGGAGGCAATCGGGGAGGACGAGACGGCGGCCGCGTCTGTGGGGATCGATGTGACCCGGTTCAAGCTCGGCATCACCGCGCTGTCGGCGGCGCTCACGGCGGCGGGCGGGGTCCTCTACGCGCAGTACATCACCTACGTGAGCCCGGAGACGCTGTCGGGAATCGGCGTCTCCCTTCGCATCGTGTTCGCCGCCGTGCTGGGGGGGATGTATTCCCTCCTCGGACCGACGGTGGGGACCGCGCTGACGATCGCCCTGGCCGAGTACCTGCGCGTGACGTTCGGGATCAGGCTGATCGGCATGGCGGAGACCATCTACGGCCTGGTGCTCATCCTGCTCATTATCTTCCTGCCGGTCGGCCTCTACGGCGGGCTCCAGCAGGTGATGCTCCGCGCAGGCGCCGTTCGCCCCGGGCGGAGGATGACGTTTCTCCAGACACGAAAAGGGTAGCGCGGGCGCCGCCGGACGCGGCGCCGAAGCCGGAGGTCAGGCCCATGCTGCCGTTTGATGCGGAGAGGCTCCAGCGGGTGATGCGCGCGCACCACGCGGACGTGATCCTCGCCACGACGCGCCACAACGTCCGCTATCTCACCGGCGGGTACTACCTCTCGTTCTACGCGCGGGCGCCGCGGTTCGGCGGCGGGCAGTACCTCTCGGTGGTCGGGATCCCGGCCGCGCAGCCGGAATCGGCCTTCTACGTGGGCCGGCAGGATGGGGTCCTGAACGAGCAGGATTACATCGACGCATTCGGCCCCTTCTGGATCGCCGACCGCCGCTGGATCACGCGGGGCCCCAGCATGACGGCGGCGGCCGCGGCGGCCGCGGCCCAGGCCCTCCGCGACAAGGAGCTCGGGGGCGCCACGATCGCCGTGGAATCGTCGTTCCTGCCCGCGGACGCCCTGGACGCGCTCCGGTCCGGCCTGCCGGACGCTTCGTTCATCAACGCGACGCCCATCCTGGGGGAGCTCCGCGCCGTCAAGCAGCCGGCGGAACTGGAGCGGCTGCGGCAGGTCCACCAGGTGACGGCCCAGGCGATTCGCGCCGTCCTGGCGGAGGGCCGCCCCGAGCACACCACCCGTCAGATCGCCGGCATGGTGCAGCGGCGGATCGAGGAGCGGGGCGCCGGGTTTCTCTACGTGTTCACGAACGTGGGGCCGGGGTTCCTGCGGGCTCCGTCCTCCATACAGTGGGGCCGGGGGCGGCCGATGCACGTCGACGCGGGCGCGGAGATGGACGAATACATCGCCGATATCGCCAGGATGGGCTCGATCGGCGCGCCGCCGGCGCTGGCAATGGACCTCTTCACCGCCTGCCTCGACGCCCAGGAGCGGATCCGCGGAGCGGTGACGGCGGGCCTCGCCTGCCGCGACCTGTGGCGCATCGGGACCGAAGCGGTGACGGCGGGCCGCTGGGGACGGTACGGCCGCTTTCTCGCCCACGGCCTCGGCATGGTCAGCCACGAACCGCCCGAGGTCGCGGAGCAGAGCCGCGGGACCCTCGAGCCTTCGATGGTGCTGTCCATCGAGACGGAATACCTGCACCCGGACGCCGGCCACATCAAGACCGAGGATACCGTGGTGGTCACCCCGACCGGGAGCGAGGGCCTGGGCGACGTCGCGCGGGAGTGGTGCACGGTGCCGGCCGCGTGACGCCCCCGGCGTGCGGCGGATCGCCATGGCCCGTGCGCTACGTCCGGAGACCGAGCCCGGTGAGGA
>DATHLI010000395.1:0-9508 GCA_035488355.1 bacterium
GTGCCGGCGATCCGCCGGCTCCGCGACCTCGCCCGCGCCCACGGCATCCCCGTCGTCTACACGCAGGACTGGCACCGGGCCGATGACCCCGAGTTCGCGCTGTGGGGACTGCACGCCGTGGAGGGGACGTGGGGAGCCGAGATCTCACCCGACCTGGCGCCCGGACCCGGTGACCTCGTGATCCGGAAGGTGCGCTACGACGCCTTCTACGGCACGGCCCTCGAGCACGAGCTCAGGCAGCGGCAGATCGATACGCTGATCGTCACCGGAACGGTGAGCAACATCTGCGTCCTCCACACCGCCGGGAGCGCCGCGCTGCGCTGGTTTCGGATCATCGTCCCGGTGGACGCGGTGTCGGCGCTGGAGGAGTTCGACCAGCAGGCGGCCTTCCGTCAAATTGCGTTCCTGTACCGGGGGACGCTCACGCGGAGCGAGGGCATCGCCGTCCTCGCCGGAGACCCGCCCCGCCCGGGGTGAGGGGAGGCGCCGGTGCCGAAGCCCAGGAGCCAGAGGCTCTTCGATTGGCGGGCGGCGGCGATCTACATCGCCGCCGTGGTGGTGGCAGGCGCGGGGCTGTTCGCGTGGGACCATGCCTACCAGGCGCGGGTGTCCGGCCCGCTGCTGCGGCCCGAAGACATCGCGAAGAGCCTCGTGGAGGGTTTCGTCGGCACCGGGACGGTTCAGGCTTCCACGCTGGACCGCAGCGGAACGCTCACGATCAAGGTCAAAGACGTCGTCACCGACAAGTCGAAGACCCCTGCCCAGAACCGCGAGCTGGTCTCCCGGGAGGGCAGCCAGGCGGTTGAACGGGTCCTCGGGCTGGTGACCTTCAAGCAGATCGTCGTTCAGGTGGTGAGGGACGGCAAGGTCCTGGCCACGGTCCGGGGGAAGCCTGGGGCGAAACCCGAGACCGAGTTCGCTCCCGAGTTCAAGTAACCTCGCCGCGCCCCGACCGGTGCCGCGCTCAGAACGCGAAGATCGCGCGGATCTGCTCGCTGACGGTCAGCGTTCCGGGAAGCACCGGAGTCGCCGCCATGCTGGGTGCCGCGATCCCCGCCGCCCGAGGCGGCACCCCACCGCCGGCTTCCTCGATCCGGACAAGCCGTGGCGCCGCGAGGCCGGCCGCCGTCGCCAGCGCGTTCGCCGCCGACCGGGCGTCCTGCATCGCCGCGGCGAGCGCCCGAGTGCGAGCCGCGGCCGGATCGCGGAGCGTGAATGTCACACCGTCGAGCATGTTGGCTCCCCCGGTGACCGCCGCATCGAGGACGCGGCCCACCAGGGCGAGATCGTCGAGGGTGACCATCACGCGCTGAACGGCCTGGTAGCCTGAGATCTCGCCCGAATCACGCCGCTGCGGATAGAGATTGATCTCGATCGTGCGGATGCGATCGCGCGGGATCCCCACGGCCGTGATCTGATCGAGGATCTGGGTCATCGTCCTGCTGGCGCGTTCCTGCGCATCATTGGCGGTCGGACGGGTGATCTGGGATCCGACGGTGATCGTCGCTCGATCCGGCGTGGCCTCCACGGCGCCCAACCCGCTCACGACGATCGTCTGATCTGGGAGCATCGCGCCTGGGGCGCCGCGCGGGGGCATCGGCATCTGGGCAGCCGCTCCCTGGGGGGGCGCCACACGACTGGCCCTCGCGGCCGGGCTTCCGGCGAGGAGGGCGGCCGTCCCGGCGAGGACGGCGGCGGCGGTGAGCGCGGCGGGAAGCGCGACCGAGAGCGGGTGGGTCTTGATCATGCAACACCTCCGGAGGATCGCGTCCCCCTCTATACGGGGGGCCGGAAGGACATGTTCCCCTCGGTCGCGAGAGACGGACCCGCGGCGTTCGGGCATTCCGGCGCGCCGCCGCGTGGAGGGAAGCAGGATTGGTGACACGAAGCAAAGGCACGCCAAACCAGGTCCCGGGGAGAGGCAGGTCTGGCTGCGGAGGCCGGCATGTTTGCGCTGAACTTCTACTCGAGCGTGTTTACGCAGGCCCTTCGCGAGGGCCGCAAGACGCTGACCATCCGTCTGGGCGACAAACGCGGCAAATACCAGGATGGACAGCTGGTCTGGGTCACCGTGGGGAGCCAGTTCGGGACGAAGCAGCAGATCTTCACGGCGATGATCGATCGTGTGGAAATGAAGCTGCTTCGGGACGTGTCCCCCAGGGAGATCGAGCGGGAGAACCCCGCAACACGCGAGCACGCCGACCTCATGGACTTCCTCTCCAAGATCTACGGGCGCAGCGTCGCGATGGACGACGTGGTGACCGTGATTCATTTCACGCGCGTCGTCGAGGCGAAGGACGCGTAGCCGGCTCGACCCTCCGGGGCCGCGCCGCAGTCTCCCCCGCCCCGGATCCCGCCGCACGCACACACTGCGCAGCTGACCCGCCGCCTGCCCGACGATGCCCCGGCCGATCGTTGAGTGCGTCCCGAACTTCAGCGAAGGAGGCCGGCCGGACGTGCTCGATGCCCTGGCCACGGGCATCCGCGGCCCCGGCGTCCGGCTGCTCGACGTGTCCGCCGACCCCGACCACAACCGCGCCGTGTTCACGTTCGTCGGTGAGGGGGAGGCGGTGCTGGAGGCGGCGTTTCGGAGCGCCGCGGTGGCGGTGGACCGGATCGACCTGCGCGCGCACCAGGGGGTGCATCCCCGGATCGGGGCCGTGGATGTGATTCCGTTCGTGCCGCTCTCCGGCGAGTCGATGCCGGCATGCGTCAAGCTCGCCCGCCGGCTGGGCGCGCTGCTGGCGGACCGCCTGGGGCTGCCGGTCTATCTCTATGGTGAGGCCGACGGCCGGCGGCGGACGCTGGCGGAGATCCGGCGTGGAGAGTTCGAGGGGCTGCGGATGGCGATCGCCAAGCCGGAGCGGCATCCCGACTTCGGGCCCGCCCGCATCCATCCGTCGGCCGGAGCGGTCGCGGTGGGGGCGAGGGGCGTCCTCATCGCATTCAACGTGAACCTGAACAGCGCCGACGCGGCGGCGGCGCGGGAGATCGCCCGCGCCGTGCGCGCGTCATCGGGAGGGCTTCCCGCCGTCCAGGCCATGGGGGTGCCCCTGCGCTCGCGCGGGCTGGTGCAGGTGTCGATGAACCTGCTCGACTATCGTCTGACGTCCCCGCTCGCCGCCCTGAGGCGGGTCGAGGAGGAGGCGGCCCACCGCGGCATCGGCCTGGCGGACAGCGAGCTCGTTGGGTGCGCCCCGCGGGAGGCGCTCCCGTCCGATCCCGCCGCCGCGCTGCGCCTCCGCGGCCTGCGCCCGGAGCAGATCCTGGACCCGGCAGCGCTGCAATGACGCCGCCCCCGATCTGGTGCGGGTCGCTCCTCCTGAAGTTCGGCGCGCGCACCTATATCGTGGGAATCATCAACACGGCGCCGGACTCGTTCGCCGGAGACGGCCTCGCGGGCGACGCGGGCGCGGCCGAGGCGCTCGGTCACAAGATGCGTGCCGCGGGAGCCGACATCCTCGATGTCGGCGGGCGGTCGACCCGGCCGGGGGCGGTGCCCGTCGAAGAAGCCGAGGAAGCCCGCCGGACGATCCCGGCCGTCCGGCGCCTCGCCGCGGGCGGAATCCCGGTGAGCGTGGACACGATCTCGGCGAAGGTCGCCGCGGCGGCCTTGGACGCCGGAGCGGTGATGGTGAACGACGTGTCGGGCCTGCGCGATCCGGGGATGGCTTCGCTGGTCGCCCGCGCGGGAGTGCCCGTGGTGGTCATGGACTGGAATGACCGTTCCGACGCCCCGGACGTGCTGGCCGCGACCGCGGCGTATCTCCGGGAGCGGATCGCCGCCGCCGTTGCGGCGGGAATCCCTGAGGCGCGGATCATCATCGACCCGGGATACGGGTTCGGGCTCACGGTGCCGCAGAACATGGAAGTCCTCCGGCGCCTCCGGGAACTGACCGCGCTCGGCCGGCCGGTCTTCGTTGGGACCTCCCGCAAAGGGAGCATCGGAAGGGTGTTGAACCTTCCGGTCGACGACCGGCTGGAGGGGACCGCCGCGACCGTGGCGGTCGCGATCGCCAACGGCGCGGACTTCGTGCGCGTGCACGATGTCGGGGCCATGGCGCGGGTCGCGAGGATGACCGACGCGATCGTCCGGGGGTGGCCTCCGGCCGCCGGAGGAGTGCCGTCCCCATGACCGATCGGATCGTGCTCAGCGAGATGGCCTTCTACGCCTACCATGGAGTGAATCCGGATGAGCAGGCCGCCGGCCAGGTGTTCCTCGTCGATGTCGCGGTGGAGGCCAACCTGCACCGCGCCGGCCACACCGACGAGATCGGGGACACGCTCGACTACCGCGATCTGTATGCGCGGGTCCGTGAGGCCGTGACCGGCGAGCGATACCGGCTGCTGGAGGCCGTGGCGGAGGCGGTCGCGCACCGGCTGCTGGAGGTCGAACGCGTCGAGGCGGTCACCGTGTCGGTTCGCAAGCCGCACGTCAAGCTGGGCGGGCCGCTGGCGTACGCCGCGGCCGAAGTGACCCGGCGAAAGCGGCCGTGACGCGCGATCAGCCTGGCGGCAGCCGATCGGCGGCGGCCGGCGGGATCCGTCCACCGCTTCGGAGGGCGATCGCCCTGGAGTGGGTGTCCATCGTGTGGATGACGCTTGAAGGAGGGATCTCGGTCGCGGCCGGCGTGGCCGCCCGGAGCCTCGCGCTCGAGGTGTTTGGGCTGGACAGTCTGATCGAGATCGTCTCGGCGGCGATCGTGCTCTGGCGCCTCAGGGTGGAGGCCCGGTTTCGGGTCGGAGCCGGGTCCACTGAATCTGCCCTCGAGACAGCCGCGTCATCACGTGTGGAGGCGGCCGAACGGCTGTCAACGCGCGTGGTGGCCGTGAGCCTGCTGGCGCTGGCGGTGTACATCGTGATCGGCGCCGCCTCGACCCTGCGGGGTCGTGGAGTGGCCCACCCCGGTTTTTGGGGGTTCGCCGTCACCCTCGTCGCCGCGGGGGGCATGCCGTTGCTGTCCATCGCGAAGCAGCGGGCTGCCCGTGCCCTCGACAGCGAGGCGCTGCGCGAGGACGCGATCGGGAACATGGCGTGCGGGCTGATGGCGCTGATCGTCCTCGCCGGCCTCGCCGCCCAGCGCGTTGGTCTGTGGTGGGCCGATCCGGCGGCGGCGCTGGTCCTCGGTGTGTTCGTGCTCCGGGAAGGGCGGGAGGGATGGGAGCGGGCCGGTGAGTGACCCCCGGGTGTTCCTGGAACTCGGGTCCAACCGCGGCGACCGCGCGCAGATGCTGGCGCGCGGCCGCGCCCTCCTCGAGGAGCCCGACCTGCGTATTGTCGGGGTCTCCCGCGTCTATGAGTCCCCACCCTGGGGGATGGCCGACCAGCCCTGGTTCCTCAATCAGGTGGTGCAGATCCGCACGGGCCTGCCGCCGCGCGCGCTGCTTTCAAGGTGCCTGGACATCGAGGCGCAATTGGGGCGGGTGAGGACGGTCCGGTGGGGACCGCGCACGATCGATATCGACATCCTGCTCTACGATGGGCTGGAGATGAATACCCCGGATCTCATCATCCCGCACCCGCGGCTCCGCCAGCGCGCGTTCGCGCTCATCCCGCTCGAAGAACTGGCCCCGGGATTGGTCTTGCCCGACGGGACGGCGGTTGAGTCCGCGCTGGCCGCCCTCCCGGATCGCGCGAGCGTTCGGGAGTACGTCCCGGGGCGGGATGCGGCGAGGACCGACCGGTGAGCGCGCACAGGCTTCCCAACATCGGCACCCGCCTGATCGGCCGGTACATCCGCTGGCATGAGTCCCTTCCGTCCACGAACGACGTCGCGCTGCGGCTCGCGGACGTCGGGGTCCCCGAGGGGACCGTCATCGTGGCGGAGGAGCAGACCGCCGGGCGGGGACGGCGCGGGCGCGCATGGGCCTCGCCCCGCGGGGGCATCTGGCTCTCGGTGATCCTCCGCCCCGGGATTCCGGTTGAGCGAGTCCCACTCATCGCCCTCTCGGCCGCCGCCGCCACGGCGCAGGCCATTCGCGAGGCCACCGGGCTCCCGGCCCGGGTGAAGTGGCCCAACGATGTCCTCGTCGACGGGAAGAAGATCGTCGGCATCCTCGCCGAGGCCGGCGCCGGCGGTGAGTGGGTCGTGGTCGGGATCGGCATCAATGCCAACATTCCCCTCGAAGCGCTTCCTCAGGCGACCGGGTCTCCTGCGACGTCCCTGCAGGCGCTCGGCCATCCGGTGGACCAGGAGGCGTTGATCACGCTGGTGCTGCGCGAACTGGAGGGCGCGTACGACCTCCTGAAATCAGGCGGGTTCCGCGCCACGCTCCGGCGGTGGCGGGAGATGACGGACACGCTCGGCCGGCCGGTCCGCGTGGAGATGCCGGATGCCGCGATCGAGGGGGTGGCGCAGGACATCGATGAGACCGGAGCGCTGCTCGTCCGGCTCGAGGGCGGCAGCGTCCGCCGGGTCGTCGCCGGCGACCTCCGGGTGCGTGAGGCGGGTCCGTGATCACCGATGTGGCGGGGATCACCGTCGGCCACGCCACCGACCTGGAGCACCTGACCGGGTGCACCGCGGTCGTCTGCGGGGATGGGGCTGTGGGCGGCGTCGCGGTCCTGGGCGGCGCGCCCGGGACCCGCGAGACCGATTCCCTCCGGCCGGAGAACCTGGTGGACCGGGTGCACGCGATCCTGCTGTGCGGGGGAAGCGCGTTCGGTCTGGCCGCCGCGGACGGGGCGATCCGATATCTCGAGGCTCAAGGGGTCGGGTTCCCCACCCCTGCGGCGCGCGTGCCGCTCGTGCCCGCGGCCGTCATCTACGATCTGGGGATCGGCAGCGCCGGCGTCCGGCCCGATGCGGCGATGGGGGAGGCCGCGTGCCGGGCGGCGCGGCCGGGACCGGTTGGGGAAGGCTGCGTCGGCGCCGGCACCGGCGCGACGGTGGGCAAGCTCTTCGGGCTTCGTGGCGCGATGAAATCTGGGATCGGCACGTGGGGCACCCGCGTCGCAGGCGGCGCCACCGTCGCGGCCCTGGTCGTGACCAACGCGTTCGGCGACGTCCTGGATGTCCGCACCGGGAAGGTGCTGGCGGGGGCGCGGCACCCCGACCACGGGGGGTTCGTGGGAACCGCGGGCTACCTGAGAACGCACGGCTTCCCCGAAGGGCACGGCTTCCCGTTCGGGGTTCCCGCCCATACCACGATCGGTGTGGTCGCGACGAACGCGGCGCTGACGAAAGCTCAGGCCACCCGTCTGGCGCTGCTCGCCCATGCCGGCCTGGCCCGCGCCGTCTCCCCGTCCCACACCTCCGTGGACGGCGATGCGTTCTTCGTCGTGAGCACGCGGGATGCCAAGGCCGACTGGTTCGCGCTTCAGGCGGCGGTGCCGGAGGCCGTGGCAGAGGCGGTGATGCGGTCGGTGAGGGCCGCCAGGACCCTGGGGGGCGTGCCCGGTCTCGCTCCCTAGCCTGACGGGAGAGCGAAGGACAACGCTGTGAGTCCGCGGACCGCAGATTCCGGCTTACGCGTGAGCCACGGCGGTGAGGGGTATCGTCCCTTTCTCCACAACGTACGTTGCTACAAATTTGTCATGCCATGCCTGACGGTCCTTGTCGATCAGGATCCACAAAAAGCCCAGGCCAAAGATCAACCCGGAGATCCACTTGCCAATCCATTCCCGGACAAACATGATGAAGAACCCCACGGGCTGTCCGCTTTCATGGACCACTTCCAGGCCCAACGCCCGTTTCCCGGGCGTGGTTCCATGGGCGAACAGGGCAATCGCCCAGATCGCATACCCGACCAGCAGAAGGACACCCAGCAGGGCCCCCCCGCCACCCGCCGCCGCCGCCCCGAAGGCCAGGCTCCATGCAAACGCCAGGAGGACCCACTCCATGAGTGTGGCTCCAAGGCGGCGCGCCGGCGAAGCCAGCCGTCCCACATTGGGGTTCGACACGAACGTGTGACACAGCGGGCAAAAGCGGCTTCCAGGCGGGAGCGCCGCCCGACACGATGGGCAATCGGTTGCCATCCGGGTCCTCCCCCTGCGGGACGGTTCGACCGGGCGGGTGGATTCAGACGCGCCATTCGGTGGCGCCGCCGCCGTTTCCTCGGGCTCTCCCCGCACGGGGCCGGCGGCGTGTCGAGGAGGAGAGGATCACGGGTGCGCCGGCAGGCTCCTTGCCCGGCGTGCCCGGGTCTGTTACGCTATCGTTTGGCCGGCACACGCCGTTGGCCGGACCCTACGTCTGCGCAGTCGGTCCGTCCGGTACTGCATTGCAGACTGGAACGGAGGGACAGCCTCGATGCTCCTTGCCGTCAGTGTCGGGAACACCCGCATCAAGCTCGCCCTGTACCGCGGCCGCGCCCTGATGGCCAACTGGGTGATCGCGACCGTCAGGGAAAGCACCACCGATGAATACGCCATGCTCTGGCGCCAGTTGTGCCGCCACGCCGGATACAACTTCGAAGATATCACGGGCGTGGCGATCGCGTGCGTCGTGCCGCAGCTGGCGGCCACCCTCCGGCAGCTCTCCCGGACCTACCTCGGCCGCCCGCCGCTGGAGGTCGGCCCCGGGATTCGGACCGGGATGCGCGTCCTCTACGAGAACCCGCGCGAGGTCGGCGCGGACCGGATCACGAACGCGATCGCCGCCTACGCCGCCCACAAGGGCCCGGCGATCGTGGTGGACTTCGGCACCGCCATGACGTTCACGGTGGTCTCCGCGGAAGGCGATTTCGTAGGCGGCGCGATCGCCCCGGGGGTCGACATCTCCATGGATGCCCTCGCCCTCCACGCCGCGCAGCTCCGCAAGGTCGAGATCACGCGGCCGCCGTCGGTCATCGCCCGGAACACGGTCGCGGCGATCCAGTCCGGCGTCCTGTACGGGTTCGCCGGCCTCGTCGACGGGGTGGTGGAGCGGATGCAGCGCGAGTTGGGCGGACAGGCGGCCGTCGTCGCGACGGGCGGGTTCGCGGAGCTGATCGCTCCGGAGACCCGGTCGATCGCCCACGTGGATCCGCTGCTCGGATTGGAAGGCCTGCGCATCCTCTACGAGCGAAACGCCCCGGTGGAAGGAGAGGCGAGGGAGTGAGTCTAAGAAACGTCCAGATGAAGCGCGTGGTCAGCGTGAGCCTGGGCAGCAGCACGCGGGACAAGCGCGTGGAAACGGAGATCCTCGGTGAGCGCTTCATCATCGAGCGGATCGGCACGGACGGCGATACGTCCCGCTACCGGAAATTGGTGGAGGAGCTCGACGGCCAGGTCGATGCGATCGGCATGGGCGGCATCGACCTCTACCTCCAGGCGGGGCAGGCCCGGTATCAGATCCGCGATGCGGCCCGGTTGATCCAGGGCGTCCGCCGGACGCCGGTGGTGGACGGCGGGGGGATCAAGAATTCCTGGGAAAAGTACGTCATTCTCGAGTACCTCCCCAAGGAGGCCGGCATCTCGTTCGCGGGGCGCCGGGTGCTGCAGGTCAGCAGCGTCGACCGGTACGGGATGGCCGAGGCGTTTACCCAGGCCGGGGCGCAGACGCTGTTCGGGGATTTCTACTTCGCC
>DATHLI010000396.1:0-9487 GCA_035488355.1 bacterium
GGGGGTGCGGAGATCGGGCCACGCCTGCGCCCGCACCTCGGCCAGCGCCTCCGCATCGAGCGCGCCGAGCGTCCGCGCCAGTTCGGGGTCGGTGCGCCGCAGCGAGACCGCGCGCGCCCGCCGCTCCTCCAGCGGCGCGTCGTCCAGGAACGCGTAGGGATTGGCGTTGAGGATCTCGTGCGACATCGGCGAGGGCGCAGACGTCTCCACCGCGATCGTCCGGATCTCGCCGCGGTCGATCGCATCCAGCACCTCCCGCAGGCCGTCCACGTCCATGGCCTCCCGCAGGCAGTTCTGGATGGTCTCGGTGACCAGCGGATGGTCCGGCACCGTGATCGGGCCCGCGTGATTATCCCCGCAGGCCACCTGCTCCGGAAATACCGCGGCCAGGAGGTCTTCCGCCCGCATCCGGATGAGGGCGATCGGCACCCGGCGTCCCCCCTGCTGCCGCAGCACCGCGAGCGCGCGGGTGACGTTCCACCGCCAGCGGTTGCCAAACATCGGAACGGCCAGCAGCGCCTGCACCAGATCGGCCTCGAGCGTCGGCTGCCGCACCATGCCGAACACGTTCTCGAGCGGGAACGAATGCTGCTCCCCGAGGGACAGGACGAGGCCGTCGTCGGTCGCGGCCGCCTGGAGCTCGAAATCGAAGGTGAGGCAGAAGCGTTTGCGGAGCGCCAGTCCCCAGGCCCGCGTGATCCGCCCCCCAAAGGGCGCATGGAGCACGAGCTGCATCCCGCCGCTCTCGTCGAAAAACCTCTCCGCGATCACCGTCTGCTGCGTTGGCACCGTGCCGAGCGCCGCCTGCGCGGCCGCGATGTAGGCGGCGGCCTGCCGGGCCCCGCCCTCGTCCAGGCCGGTCTCCTCCGTGAGCCACCGGACGGCGGACTCCCCATCCGCCCCGGGGGACGCGAGCCGCTCCGCCACAGCCGCGCGCAGATCCGAAACGGCCTGCGAGAGCTCGCGGGTGCGGGCGGGGGCCTCCCCCAGCCAAAAGGGCGAGCTGGGCGGGAGCCCGTGCGCATTCTCGACGAGGACCCGGCCCGAGCCGATGTGCCGGATCCGCCACGACATGTTGCCGAGCAAAAAGATGTCGTCCCGCTGGCTTTCGATAGCAAAGTCCTCGTTGAGCCGGCCGACGAAGGTCCCGGTGGCTTCCTCGATAACGTCGTAGTCGCCGGTGTCGGGGATGGCGCCCCCCGACGTGATCGCGGCGAGGCGCGCCCCCCGCCGCGCCCGCAGCCGCCGGTGCACGCGGTCCCGGTGCAGGAAGGCGCCGCGGCGCCCTCGCCTGTCCGCGATGCCCTCGCACAGGATCTCCAGCACCCCATCGAACTCGCTTCTCCGCAGATCCCGGTAGGGCCAGGCGCGCCGCACCAGGTCCCACAGTTCCTCCTCTCCCATCTCGGCGGCCGCCACAGCGGCGACCATCTGCTGCGCCATCACGTCCAGCGGCTTGACCGGCTGCCGGGTCCGGTCGAGGTCTCCGGCCCGGACGGCCCGCACCGCCGCGGCGCACTGGAGCAGGTCGTCCCGCGTCAGCGGAAAGAGGATGCCCTTGGGCGTCGCTCCCCGCCAGTGTCCGGAGCGTCCGACCCGCTGGAGCAGCGTCGCGAGCGCGCGGGGCGCGCCGATGTGGCAGACCAGGTCCACGTGGCCGATATCGATGCCGAGTTCCAGTGAGGCGGTCGCTACCACGACAGGTACCTCGCCGGATTTGAGCCGCTGCTCGGCGGCGAGGCGGACCGGCCGGCTCAGGCTGCCGTGGTGCGCGGCCACGCGGCCCTCGCCGAGCCGGGCGGTGAGCGCGTGCGCGATGCGCTCCACCTGGCGCCGGGTGTTCACGAACACGAGCGTCGTGCGGTGCGCGCGGACGCGGGCGACGACACGGTCGTAGACCTCTTCCCACAGCCCGTGGGTCGTGATCGGCCCGAGCTCCTGGTCCACCACTTCGATGCGCAGGTCGAGGGCCCGCCGGTGCCCGACGTCCACGATGGCGCACGGGGCCGCGCCGGCGGACTGCGGACGCCCCCCGACCAGCAGGCGCGCGATCTCCTCGATCGGTTTCTGCGTGGCGCTGAGGCCGATGCGCTGCAGGCGCCGCCCGCAGAGGGCATCCAGCCGCTCGAGGGAGAGCGCCAGGTGCGCGCCCCGCTTGTCCCCGGCGACCGCGTGGATCTCGTCCACGATCACGGTCGTGGCGGTGGCGAGCAGGCGGCGACTGCTTTCGGCGGTGAGCAGGATGTAGAGCGACTCGGGGGTGGTGATCAGGATGTGCGGCGGACGGCGCACCATCCGCGAGCGGTCGCGGGCCGGTGTGTCGCCCGACCGCACCATCGCGCGGATCTCCGGCAGCGGACTGCCGGAAGCGGCGGCAAGACGGCAAATCCCTTCCAGCGGCTCATGGAGGTTCTTCTCGATGTCGTTGCCGAGCGCCTTGAGCGGAGACACGTACACCACATCGGTGCGGTCCGCCAGCTGCCCGGCCTCCGCCTGCAGCACGAGGCGGTTGAGCGACCACAGGAACGCGGCGAGCGTTTTCCCGGATCCGGTCGGCGCCGCGATCACGACATCGCGCCCGGTGGCGATCTCCCGCCATCCGGCCGGCTGCGGCGCGGTCGGAGTGCCGAACCGCTCGACGAACCACCGCCGCACGAGCGGATGAAACCCCGCCAGCGCGTCCGGGCTCCCTTCTTCTCTTCCTTCCTTTATTAGGACGCTCATCATGCCTCCCTGCGCCGGCCGCCGGACGGTGCCCCGGTGGAGGGCGCGATCGCGTCCGCATGACCAGGCCCGCGAATCAGCCGGCCGTACCCGGGGGAAGCCACGACCTCCCCGTCCGCGAATACCGTGCGGCCCCTCACCAGCACGCGGTCCACCCACCCCGTGATCCGCCACCCGAGGTACGGAGTCTGGCGATGGCGGTACAGCAGCCGGTCGGCGGAGACCGTCCACTCCCGGTTGGGGTCGACGATCACCACGTCGGCATCGGACCCCGGCAGCAGGCCGCCCTTCCGCGGATAGAGCCCGAAGATCCGTGCCGCGTTCGTCGACGTCAGCGCGACCAGCCGCTCGAGCGGAAGGCCGCGCCGGCGCACGCCCTCACACATCATGAGCGGCAGCAGCGTCTGCACGCCGGTGATCCCGCCCCACGCCGCCCAGATATCGCCATCCCCGCGCGCCTTCTCCTCGGGCGGGCAGGGAGAATGATCGGAGGCCATGCAGTCGATGGTCCCGTCGAACACCTGCCGCCACAGGCCGTCGCCCGCCGCTCGGGGGCGCAGCGGCGGCGCGCACTTGGCGACCGGCCCGAGCTTCTGCGCGGCCTCCTCGTCGAGGAGCAGATAGTGCGGGCAGGTCTCGACGGTCACCCGCTGTCCGGCGCTCCGCGCCGACGCGATAAGCGATCCCCCGGCGGGAGTGCTCAGGTGCACGATGTGCAGCCGGCAGCGGGAGGCCCCGGCGAGGAATAACGCCCGCTGGATCGCTTCCAGTTCCACTTCGGGCGGCCGCGACTCCGCCCAGGCGCGGACGTCCCGGCGCCCGGCCCCTTCGAGGCGCGCGCGCAGCCGGAGCGCGATATCGTGGCTCTCCGCGTGGACGCCGACGACCGCATCCCACCGGGCGATGCGCGCCATGCCGTCCCACAGCACGCCGTCGTCCGCGCGGGCGAACTCGGTCCCCGTGTCGATCATGAAGGCCTTGTAGCCGATGGCCCCCGCCTGGTGCAGTCCTTCGAGGGCCTCCACGTTATCCGTGACGAGGCCGCCCCACAACGCATAGTCTACCACCGCCCGCTGCCTGACGGCGTCCACCTTGAGGGCGAATGCGGCGGCGTCAATGGTCGGCGGATTGGCGTTGAGCGGCATCTCGATCACCGTCGTGACTCCGCCGGCCGCGGCGCTCATGCTGCCCGTCTCGAAGCCTTCCCAATGCGTGCGTCCGGGCTCGTTGAAGTGCACGTGCGGATCGATGCACCCGGGCAGGACCAGCCGGTTTCTGGCGTCGATCACCTCGCCGGCGTCCGGCCGCTCCGCGGGGTCCACGAGCGCCACCACGCGCCCGCCGGCGATCGCCACCGTGGCGGGAAACGCGCCGGTGTCCGTCGCGACCAGGCCGCCGGCGATTGCGGTCTCCGTCTTCACGGCCCCGGTATTCCATGCCCCGCGGCCGATTCCCCTCCGACCGGCGGATCATTCGGAGGTGATCCTCTGCGCACCGTCCAAGATCTACGATCGGCGGCCTGTAACGACAGGCCGCGCCGCAGAAGAGGGAGCCGGGCCTTTCCCGTCCGGGGCCGTGCGCATATCCGTCCGACGTCTATCTGTGCCCTCGGAGATGATGCGCGCAAAGAGGTGGGTTGTGACGTCCCAGCCGATGGATGAGCAAACGCTGCCTCATGGCTCAGCGGTCCATGACCCCCACCACAGAGGGGATGGGCCCGCGCCTCCGGTGCAGCACGGATCGCATATGGGTCATGGCGAGCACGCGATGCATACGCCCGCGATGTTCCGGGACCGGCTCGCGCTCAGCGTGATCCTGACGCTCCCGATCCTGTATTTTTCGGACCCAGTACAACAATGGCTCGGATTTCGGGCGGTCCGCTTCCCAGGGTCCGCCTGGGTGACGCCCGTCCTTTCCGTGGTGATCTATGTCTACGGTGGGTGGGTCTTTGTGCAAGGGGCGTGGGCTGAGCTGGCCGGCCGATCCCCTGGGATGATGACATTGGTCGCGCTCGCGATCACCGTCGCATTCGTGTTCAGCGGCGCCGTGTCGCTCGGCCTCCCGGGAATGCCGTTCTACTTTGAGCTGGCGACCCTGATCGACGTGATGCTCCTGGGCCACTGGATGGAGCTGCTGTCGGTCCAGGGAGCAAGCAGCGCGCTCGAACACCTCGCGGCCTTGATCCCCCTCGTCGCGCACCGAGCGTCGGGCGCAGACATCCAGGATGTGCCCGTGGGCGAGCTCAGCGAGGGCGATCGCATCCTCATCAGGCCGGGCGAACAGATTCCCGCGGATGGCGTGGTGGACACCGGCGCATCGAGCGTCAACGAAGCGTTCCTCACGGGGGAATCCCGACCGGTTCCCAAGGGGCCGGGCGACGAGGTCGTCGCGGGCGCCGTCAACGGCGAAGGCGCCCTCCGCGTCCGCCTCACCCGGACGGGCGAGGCGACGACGCTGAGGCAGATCACGCGGCTGGTCGAGGAAGCCCAATCCTCCCGCAGCCGATTCCAGGGATTGGCGGATCGGGCGGCCTACTGGCTCACCGTGGGGGCGATTGGGGTCGCGACGGCGACCTTCATCGTGTGGATCACCCTGACCCGCGATCTGACCGCGGCGGTCACGCGGGCGGTCACGGTATTGGTGATCGCCTGCCCCCACGCGCTGGGTCTGGCCATTCCCCTCGTAATCGTGATTGCGGCCGGGCTCTCGGCGCGGCACGGGATTCTGGTTCGTAATCGCGAAGCGTTCGAGCGCGCGCGAGATCTCCGGGTCGTGGCGTTTGACAAGACCGGCACCCTCACCGAAGGACGGTTCGGAGTCCGCGCCGTTCACACGGATGACCCCGCTGAGGAGGTGGCCGTGCGGGTCGCCGCGTCCTTGGAAGCAATGTCGGAACATCCCCTTGGACGGGCCATCGTGGACGAGGCGAAGCGGCGGCGCGTGGCCGTGGCGCCGGTGGACGATTTCCATGCGGTGCCCGGGAAGGGCGTGGAGGGAAGCGTGGCGGGCCAACGATACCGCGTAGGGCGGCCCGAGTGGGCGGCGGAGTTGGCGTTGACATGGCCGCCGCGCCTGAACGATGCGCTGTCGGAGGCCGACACACGCGGGGAGAGCGTGATCGCCGTCATGGACAGCCGGCGCGTGCTGGCCGTCTTCGCGCTCGCCGACAGGGTCCGGGAGAGCGCGCGGGAAGCGATCCGGCGCCTGCGGGCCATGGGAGTCGATCCGGTCATGATTACAGGGGATGCGGAGGCCGTCGCCCGAACCGTCGCGCGCGACGTGGGGATCGAGCGCTACCATGCCCGCGTGCTTCCCCAAGACAAGTCGAAGATCGTCGGCGAATTACAAGGGACCGGACCAACGGGGTTCGTGGGAGACGGCATCAACGATGCGCCGGCACTGCTTGCGGCAGATCTCGGTGTGGCCATCGGCGCGGGGACCAACATCGCCATTGAATCCGCCGACCTCGTGCTCGTCGAGAACGACCCCTTGGATGTGGTCTTCGCGCTGAGCCTGAGCCGCGCCACCTACACGAAGATGGTCCAGAACCTGTTCTGGGCGACGGGGTACAATGTGATCGCCATCCCGCTGGCGGCCGGGTTGGCCGCGCCGTGGGGGGTGGTGCTGTCCCCGGCAACCGGAGCGCTGATGATGAGCCTCTCCACGGTGATCGTGGCGGTGAACGCCATGCTCCTGCGCCGGATCCCGGCGACGTAGGAGCCGCCTGAGGAACTGGGCCGCGACCTTGGGTTGACTCGGCGCTCGGTGTCGCGCGCGGCAGGAATCCGCGCCGAAGACGCGGTAGGGAAGCACCCGTGACTCCCGCCGAGATCCTCGCCCGCTACGACGCCGAAATGCGCGCCGATCCCCCGGATGAGGCGGGCGTCCGGCACGAGCGCGCCGGCGGGATCGTCCGCGCGGTCGGCGCGTACAACTGCATCCTCTTCTCGAATCTTGCCGGCGCGGACGCCGACGCGGTCATCGCCGATCAGGCGGCGTCCTTCCGGGCGATCGGCGCCGAGGTGGAGTGGAAGGTCTACGGGCACGACCTCCCGGCCGACCTGGGCCGCCGCCTCGCCGCGGCCGGGTTCGAGCCCGACGGGCAGGAGACCCTGATGGCGTTTGACCTCGACCTGCGCCCCCCGGACGGCGCCGTGCCCGCCGGCGTCGAGATCCGGCGCGTCACCGAAGCGGCCGGCCTCGAAGAGTTCATCCAGGTGAGCAGCGCGGCCTTCGGCCGGGATGATCGGCGGCGGCTCGAGATCTTTCGCGCACGCCTCGACGATCCCGCACTGGGGCTCTTCGTCGCCTACGTCGACGGGCGCCCGGTCTCCGCCGGACGGATGGAGATGCCGCCCGGCCGGTCTTTCGCCAGCCTCTGGGGCGGCGGCACCCTGCCGGCCCATCGCGGCAGAGGCCTCTACCGCGGCCTCGTCGCCCACCGCGCCGCCGAGGCGATCCGGCGCGGCTACCGGTTCCTCACGATCGACGCCCGCGACACCACCAGTCGCCCCATTCTGGAGCGGCTGGGCGCGATGCCGCTCGTGGGCATCACGGGGTGGATGCTGAGACCCCAATGACCTCACCGCAGACGGAAACCGCCGGCGCGGCGCCGTCGACCCTTCCGCCGCGCCCGGTGAAGTGGGCCAAAGTCATCGATCACACCCGCTGCATTGGCTGCCACGCCTGCACGACCGCGTGCAAGTCCGAGAACGAGGTCCCGCTGTCGGTCACCCGCACCTACGTGAAGTATGTCGACGTCGGGACGTTCCCCCAGGCCCGCCGGGTCTTCCAGGTGACCCGCTGCAACCAGTGCGACGATGCCCCCTGTGTCACCGCCTGCCCCACCACCGCGATGTACCGGCGGCCGGACGGCATCGTCGACTTCGACAAATCTGTCTGCATCGGCTGCAAAGCCTGCATCGCCGCCTGCCCCTACGACGCCATCTTCATCAACCCCGACGATCATTCGGCGGAGAAATGCAACTTCTGCGCGCACCGCATCGACGTGGGGCTCGAGCCGGCCTGCGTCGTGGTCTGCCCGACGGAGGCCATCCTGGTCGGCGACCTCAACGATCCCGGATCCCTCGTCGCGCGGATCGTGAACCGCGAGCCGGTCGCCGTCCGGCGTCCCGAGAAGGCGACGCTGCCGAAGCTCTTCTATCGCGGCGCCCATCAGGCGGCCCTCGACCCGATCGCCGCGCGCCGCCCCGAAGGCGGCCTCTTCATGTGGAGCGAACAGGGCCGGTTCCCCCACCAGGTCACCTCCGGCCATCCGAGCGGATGGAACAATTCCTCGGCGGCCGCGCTGTTGAGCTATGACATCCCGCATCAGGCCCCGTGGCACTGGCGGGTCAGCCTTTACACCTGGACCAAGGGGATCGCCGCCGGCGCGTACCTCGTGCCCCTGCTGTGGATCCTCGGCGGGTGGCTGTCCTGGACGAGCGCCCTCTGGCTCTGGGCGGCTCCCGTCCTCGCCGGCGCCGCGCTCGCCGCGACCGGAGTCCTGCTGATCGCCGACCTCAAGCATCCGGAACGGTTCTACCTGATCTTCACCCGCCCGCAGTGGTCGAGCTGGCTCGTGCGCGGCGCGTTCATCATCGCCGCGTTCTCGGGAGTGCTGGCCGCGCACGCGCTCGCCGGCCTCCTCGGCTGGGGTCGGGCGCCGCGCCTCCTCGCGCTCCCGGGGCTGCCGATCGCCGCGCTGACCGCGGTGTACACGGCGTACCTGTTCGGTCAGGCCCGGGCCCGCGATCTCTGGCAGAACCCCCTGCTGCCGCCGCACTTCCTCCTTCAGGCCGTCCTCGCGGGGTCCGCCGCGCTGCTCCCATTTGCGGCATGGCTGGAACCGGGCGTCCTTCGGCCGCTCCTGTGGACGCTCGCGGGGTCGAGCCTCCTACACCTCCTGTTCGTCTGGGGGGAGGCGACCTTGTCCCACGGCACCGCGCATGCCGCCCTGGCTGCGCACGAGATGGTGTGGGGCGCGCACCGTCCGTTCTTCTGGACGGGAGTGGGGCTGGCCGCGCTGGGGTTGGGGGCGTCATGGCTCGGCCTTGCGTCGGGCTCACCGGCGGCGGCACTCACGATCGGGCTCGCCGCCGCCGCGTCGGCGCTTGCCGGTCTGATCGCGTACGAGCACGCCTATGTCCAGGCCGGACAGGCCGTGCCGCTGGCGTAAAGTATGACGGATCTCGTCAACCTCAACAAACTGGTACGGGCGGCCCGCGACGCGGCCGAGGCCAGGGGCGAGACGTTCTACCCCGGCCCCAGCCGGATCCACCTCGCGGCCTTTCCCCCAAAAGAACGGTGGAACGACTGGGTGGAGCTGGACTCGAAAGCCTGGCCGGCGCGCGTCGAGAAGCGATACATGCTCGTCCCGACCACCTGTTTCAACTGCGAGTCGGCGTGCGGGCTCCTGGCGTACGTCGACCGGGACACGATGCAGGTCCGCAAGTTCGAGGGCAACCCCGAGCACCCGGGCTCGCGGGGCCGGAACTGCGCCAAGGGACCGGCGACGCTCAACCAGATCACGGATCCCGATCGCATCCTCTATCCGCTTAAACGCGCGGGGCGGAGGGGCGAGGGCAAGTGGGTGCGGGTGAGCTGGGACGAGGTCCTCAACGACCTCGGGGA
Organism: bacterium; assembly: GCA_035488355.1. Classification (GTDB taxonomy): domain Bacteria; phylum Sysuimicrobiota; class Sysuimicrobiia; order Sysuimicrobiales; family Segetimicrobiaceae; genus Segetimicrobium. The sequence continues at coordinate 9,358 of DATHLI010000396.1, forward strand.
CAGGATCCGCCGCGCGATCACGGAAGGCCGGCCCAACGAGGTCATGTACCACGTGGGCCGGCCGGGCGAGGACGGGTACACCGAGCGCGTGCTGGCCGCCTGGGGCGTCGACGGCCACAACACCCACACC
>DATHLI010000397.1:0-10219 GCA_035488355.1 bacterium
GACACCCCGGAGCCTCAGGGCGCGCCCGGCGCTCAGAGCGCGCATCCTCGCTTTGTGGTACAGGAGCACCACGCCCGAAACATCCACTGGGATCTCCGGCTGGAAATGGAAGGCGTCCTGCGTTCGTGGGCGATCCCCAAAGGGCCGTCGCTCGATCCGGCCGACAAGCGGCTCGCCGTGCTGGTCGAGGACCATCCGATCGAGTATGGGGATTTTGAAGGCGTCATCCCCCCGGGCAACTACGGCGCCGGCACGGTCATGCTCTGGGACCGCGGACGGTACGGGTGCCTCGAAGGCGATCCCGCCGAGGCGTTCCGGAGCGGGAAGCTCACCCTGGTCTTCGCCGGCGAGAAGCTGCGGGGCGAGTTCCACTTCGTCCAGACCAAACGCAACAACGGCCGCGACTGGCTGCTGTTCAAGGGGAACGACCAGTTCGCGACGCCGGGATACAACCCGTCGGGCACGCGCTCGGTCAAAAGCGGCCGCCTGATCGAGACCATCCGAGCCGATCAGGACGCCCGCTGGACCGCAGCGGCGGGCCCGCATGCGGCGCCCGGGCCAATCCCGCTTCCGGCTAGATCGCAGGGCGCGCATCCTGTGGGATCGGAGCCGAAGGCCACCGCGGATGCGCGGGCAAAAGGCGGGCCACCTCCGGGCGCAGGGTCGAAAAAGGCGGCGGGGAAGGAGCCGCACAAAGGAACGAATTTGCCCAACGCCGCGCCTGTCCGCAAGGCCGCGCCGCCCCGGAAAGACGCGCGGGCTCCGAAGGGCGCCGCGGCCCCGTTTCCGGCCCCGTTCCGGCCGATGCTGGCGCAGGCGGCGGACCGCGCCTTCAACCGGGCGGGCTGGCTCTTTGAGATCAAGTGGGACGGCGTCCGCGCCCTCGGGTTCGTCCGCCGCACCGGTGCGACCCAGGAGATCACGCTGTACAGCCGCACGCTCAACCGGATCAACGCGCAGTTTCCCGAGATCGTGGAATCGCTCGCAAATCTCGACGGAGACGGCGCGGTGTTCGACGGCGAGGTCATCGCCCCCGACGAGCATGGGAAGCCGAGCTTTGCCCGGATGCAGGAGCGGTTCCACCTGGAGCAGGAGTCCGAGGTGCGGAAGGCCGCCGAGCGGATTCCCGTGGTCTACGCGGTGTTCGACTGCCTGTACTGGAGCGGCCGCGACCTGCGGGCACTTCCGCTCTCGGAGCGCCGGCGCGTGCTGGAGGAGCTCGCGCTTCCGGCCGGGATGTTCCGCAGCGACACGCTGGAGGTCGAGGGACTCACATTGTTCGAGGCGGCCCGCCAGCACGGGCTCGAAGGGATCATCGGCAAGAAGGCCGGCAGCTCCTACCGGCCGGGGACCCGGAGTCCGGACTGGGTGAAGATCAAGGTCCGAAGGACCCTCGAGGCGGTCGTCGGCGGGATCACGCGGGGCAAGGGATACCGGAAGGGCACGTTTGGGGCGCTCGTCCTGGGGCAGCACGATCCGCGGACGGGGGCGCTCGTGCACATCGGTCAGACGGGGGGCGGGCTCAAGGACGCCGATCTCCGCCTCCTGCGCGAGCGGCTCGACCCCCTGATCACCAAGACATCGCCGTTTGCCGAGGTGCCGGATACCCTGCAGCCGGCCACGTGGGTCCGGCCCGAGGTGGTGGTCGAGGTCGAGTACGGAGAGCGCACCCCGGACGGCAAGTTGCGGGCTCCGGTGTTCCTCAAGGTGCGGGACGACATCCCGGCCAGGGACGTGCTCCTCCCGCCGGACGAGGTGGCCCCTCCGGCGGGCAACGGAACGCACCCGGCTGCAGTGGCGCCGGCGGCGGAGCGGACCGCGGATGCGGCGGGAGCGGCCCCCGAGCCTGCGAAGCCGGAGCGCGCCGATCCGCCCGCCGCGGCGTCGGCACCCATCCCCCGGGCGCCGGTCCAAAGACGCGCGGCTCTAAACAAGCTTCCCGCGCTCCCCGAGGGATCGTACAGCAACCTGGACAAGATCTTTTTCCCGGAGCTGGGGCTGACCAAGGGCGACGTCATCGCCTACTACCATAAGATGGCCCCGTACCTGCTGCCGCACCTGAAAGATCGCCCGCTCACCCTGCGGCGATGGCCCAATGGGGTCCATGGCGAAGACTTTTTCCATAAGGATATCCAGGACGCACCGCGGTTTGTGCGGACGGTCCGCATCTGGTCGGATCAGGGAGACCGCGACATACGGATGGTCGTCTGCGACGACGAGGCGACGCTCCTGTGGCTGGCGCAGATGGGCTGCATCGAGATGCACGCCTGGTTCTCGCGCATCACCCCGATCCCCGGGCACGGGCGAAACCGGCCCGGCACGACCTTCGACACATCGGAAGCGGCGATCGAGGCGAGCACGCTCAACGTCCCCGATTTCGTCGTCTTCGACATCGATCCGTTCCTGTTCCCGGAAGGCACGGGACCGACCAGGCGCCACGGCGAGCTCGACCCGGACTACACGCGCCGGGGATTCGAGGCCGCCCGGCAGGCCGCGCTGTGGCTCCATGAGGCGCTCGAGGGGCTCGGGCTCCGCGCGTACCTGAAGACGTCGGGGAAGACCGGCCTGCACGCATTCGTCCCGATCGCGCGCCGGTACACGTTCGCGCAGACCCACGCCTTCGCGAAGACCGTGGCGACGTGGCTCGAGCAGCAGCACCCGGAGGCGCTGACCACGGCGTGGGCGGTGCCGCAGCGTGTGGGCAAGGTCTTCCTCGACTACAACCAGAACGTGCGGGGCAAGACGCTCGCCAGCGTCTACAGCCTGCGCCCGGTGCCGCAGGCCACCGTCAGCGTGCCGGTCACCTGGGAGGAGCTGCGGGCCGGGTTCGACCCGCTCGAGTGGACGATCACCACGGTCTTCGGCCGGCTCGAACGGACCGGTGATCTGTGGGCGGATATCACAAAGCAGGCCCAGCGGCTGGAGCCGCGCGCCGAGAAGGCCGATCCACGCGTGGAGCAGGACAAAGGTCACGCCAATCGAGGCGGGGAGTAGTCTCGGGCGGGAACGATGACAGAGTCCTGCATCGTGGCGTTGGGCGGGGGCGGGTTCAGCATGGAACCGGAAAACCCGCGGCTCGACCGCTACGTCCTGTCGCTCGCCCGCAGGTCGCCGCCGAAGATTTGCTTCGTGCCCACCGCGAGCGGCGATTCGGACAACTATATCGTGCGCTTCTACGATGCGTTCACCGTCGACCGCTGCCTGCCGTCGCACCTGCGGCTGTTCAGCCGGAAGATTCAGGACCTCCGCGAGTTCATTCTTGGTCAGGATATCGTCTATGTCGGAGGCGGCGCGACGGCCTATCTGCTCGCGACCTGGCGGCTCGCGGGCCTCGACGCCGTGTTCCGCGAGGCCTGGGAGCGCGGCGTCGTGCTGTCCGGAGTCAGCGCCGGCGCCGTGTGCTGGTTCGAGGCGGGGTTGACGGACTCGTTCGGCCGGCCGTTGCGGTCCCTGCGGGAGGGCCTTGGGTTTCTCCGCGGCAGTTTTTGCCCGCACTACGACGGCGAGAAGGACCGGCGCCCAGCCTACCAGCGCGCCGTGGCGGACGGCGCCGTTCCCCCCGGGATCGCGGCCGACGACGGCGTCGCCCTCGTCTACCGGGACGCCAAACTGGCCGAGATCGTCTCGTCTCGACCCGCCGCCCGCGCGTGGCGCGTGGAACGGGCGGCCGAAGGCGCGCGCGAAACCGAGCTCATGCCGCGGTGCCTTGAGTGACCGGCGGGCACGATGTCGGACCGAGAGAAGGCGATGGACGAACGAAAGCGCCGGATGACGCAGTGGTACGACCACATCGCAGACGCCTACGACCAGCACCGCCTGCCCCTTTCGCCCCGTCTTGCCGAGGCGCTCGTGCGGCATGCGGCGGTCTCAGAGGGAGAGCGGGTCCTCGACGTGGGGACGGGTACCGGCAATGTGGCGATCGCTGCGGCGAGGCACACGGGCGCCCGAGGACGAGTGGTCGCCATTGATCTATCCCGCGCCATGCTGGGACGGGCGCGCCGGAAAGCCGGTAATCTGCCGATCGAATTTCTTGAGATGGACGCGGAGGCATTGCCGTTCGGCGGTGCGACCTTCGACGTGGCCCTTGGCGGATTACTGCCCGACATTGAATGCGCACTGAAAGAGATGCACCGTGTGCTCCGCCCCGGTGGTCGAGCAGCCTTTTCGTCCTACACCAGAGAGACGCATCAGCCATTGGCGAGGCTTACCGCTTCGCGGTTGGAGCGGGAGGGCGTCATCCGTCCGTCTGCTCCGCCGAAGCCTGAGCAGCCGTTGACAGACTCCGAGCTGTTCGCGCTGTTGTTGGAGAAGGCAGGCTTCCGGGAGATACGGGTGATCCCGGAGCCGCATACCCATTGGCTTCAGAGTGCCGAGGATTGGTGGATATACATGCGGCGGTCCACGCGATGGGGTGGGGCGCTCGATCAACTTTCCGCCGAAGCCCTGGACGCGTTGAAGGCCGGGATGCTCGCCGACGTGGAGAGGCTGCGGACCGATGTGGGTATTCAGATCGATGCGTCGGCGCTGATCGGGATTGGAGTTCGACGCTGAGATGTCTCGCCGTCACGGCGCGCGGGGAAGGCCAATTCAAAAGGGTGAGCGACGATAAGGCCTTGACCACGGGATGCGCGCCCGCCTACAATCGTTCCAGACGCCCGGCAGAGAGAGGAGCAGGTTCATGCCCAGCACTCACCCCAAGTTCATCTGGTTCAACGGCGCGGTTGTCCCCTGGGACGAGGCGAAGGTCCACGTCTCGACCGCCACGGTGCTCCGCGGCGCCAACGTGTTCGAGGGCGTCCGCGCCTATTGGAACACCGACGAGCGCGAGCTCTACATCTTCCGCAACGACGAGCACATGGCGCGCCTGTGGAACTCCACGAAGATCATGCGCATGGCCGTCCCCTGGTCGAAGGAGGAACTCACGCAGGCGCAGATCGAGGTGATCCGCGCCAACGGGTTCGAGGGGACCGTGTGGTTCCGGCTCACGCTGTACGTGGGCGAGGGCGAGGAGTCCATCTGGCCGCCCGAGCAATTGCCGGTCGGCGGCTTTATCATGCCCCGGCTCGCCCCGCACTCGCCGGGGATCTCCGAGGGGATCGACACCTGCATCAGCACGTGGACGCGGATCGGCGACACCACCGTGCCTCCGCGCGTCAAGTCGGGAGCGAACTACCACAACGCCCGGCTGGCGGTCATGGAGGCGCGCACGAACGGGTACGCCGGCCAGCCGATCATGCTGAACGAGCGGGGGAAGGTGTCCGAGGGGCCGGGGGCGTGCTTCTTCATCGTCCGCGACGGGGCGCTGATCACGGCGCCCGTCACCTCCAACATCCTCGAGTCGATCACCCGCGAGACCGTGCTGGAGCTGGGCCGCGATGTCCTGAGGCTGCGCGTCGTGGAGCGCGAGATCGATCGGACCGAGATCTACATCGCCGACGAGGCGTTCTTCTGCGGCAGCGGGTGGGAGGTCACCCCGGTCCGGTCGGTGGACCGTTACCAGATCGGCAAGGGGCAGCCGGGCCCGCTGACCCGGCGGCTCCAGGAGGCCTACTTCTCAGTGGCGGAGGGCCGGGTGCCGCAGTACCGGCGCTGGCTCACCCCCGTCTATCGCGCGGTGAAGGCGCCCGTCTGAGCGTAGATCTCCTCGCGCCGCTGGTGGAGGGACGGCAGCTTCTCGCGAACTTGATCAATCCGGGCGAGGTCGATGGTCCCGAAGATGATGTCCGCGGCCTCCCCGCCGCTCGAAAGCGCCACGCCCATGGGGTCCACCAGGCGGCTGCACCCGATCCGGCGGTCTCCGGCCTGATCGGCGGCCGCGATGAAGAGGGTGTTCTCGATCGCCCGGGCTCCAATCAGGGTGGTCCAGTGCTCTTCCTTGAGCGGGCCGGCGATCCACGCCGACGGGAGCAGGATGACGTCGGCGCCGTCGAGGGCGAGCATGCGGGCGAGTTCGGGGAACCGGAGCTCGTAGCAGACGAGCAGCCCGAATGTGCCGAGCGCCGTGCGCACGGTTCGAGGGGCCCGATCCCCGGGCACGGTCAGATCGGACTCGCGAAAGCCAAACGCATCGTACAAATGGGTCTTGCGGTACGACAGGAGCAGCGATCCGTCCGGTCCGAGGAGCACGGCGGTGTTATGCGCGCGGGTGCGCTCTCCCGGGACCGACTCCCACACGCCGCACCCGATGAAGAGGGAGTGCGCGCGGGCCTCCCGCGCCAGCGTCGAGACAAACGGACCATCGAGCGGCTCCGCCGCGGCGGCGGGCGAAATGCCGGACTGAGGGGTGAGAAAAGCCATGAACAGCTCCGGGAGGAGCAGCAGGTCCGCCCCCCCGCTGCGCGCGTCGCGGACCGCCCTCCGCGCCGCCTCGAGGTTCTCTTCCTTTTGTGACGTTGCGGCAAGCTGGCCCAGCGCGATGCGCATGACAGTCTCCTCTCCGGGATGCTCCACCCGGATGGTTCTGCGGACCCGGTGAGGCTTCCTATGGCCAGGCCGAAGCGTGCGCGCGTCCCGTTCCCCGCCTTATGCCTGATCGCCCTGGTCCCCCTGCTGGTGCCCCCGGGCACGGTCCCGCCGCCCGGAACCGCGCGGGGGGCGAACACGGCTCCGGTCGAGATCCTGACGTTTCACGGCGACTTCGCGCGCACGGGATGGAACCCCGACGAGCGCGCGCTCACGCCCGCGACGGTGCGCCCGGGCGCCTTCGGCCGGCTGTGGTCGGCTCCGGTGGAAGGGGAGTTGTACGCGGAGCCGCTCGTGGCCGCCGGGGTTCCCGTGAGCGGGACGCCCCGGACCGTGGTGTATGCGGTGACCGAGCACGACCTGGTCTATGCGTTCGATGCCGCGGCCGGCGGCCGACTGTGGGGCCCCATCTCGCTCGGGACGCCGGTCTCACGCGCCGATTTGCCGTGCGGGAACATCGAGCCGGTGGGCATCACGAGCACGCCGGTGATCGACCTCGCCTCCTCGACCCTCTACGTAGCGGGCCTGACCACCCCCGACGCCGGCCGGACCAAGGTGTACAAGATCGCGGCGCTCGACCTCGCCACCGGGGACATGCGGTCCGGGTGGCCCGTCGTGATCGCCCCGCCCGTGACGTCCGGCCTCCAGTTCGACCCCGGCGTGCAGCAGCAGCGCGGCGCCCTCACCCTGCTGCGCGGGGTCGTGTACGTCCCGTTCGGCGGCTATTGGGGTGACTGCGGCAATTACCATGGGTGGGTCGTCGGGGTCCCGGTTTCAGCGCCATCACAGCAGCAGGCGTTCGTCACGCCCACGCACCGCGAGGGAGGCATCTGGGCCGCGGGGGGCCTCGCGGCCGACGCCGCGGGAAGCCTGTATGCCGCGACGGGGAACAGCGATTCCGAGGCGGCCGTCGATCTGGGCAACAGCGTGGTCAGGCTCACGACCGTACCCGGGCTGGCCTTTTCGGGGCGGCCAGCCGACTTTTTCACCCCCAGCAACTTCGTCGCGCTCAATCAGACCGATACCGATCTCGGCTCGACGGCGCCCCTGGTGCTGCCGGCGCAGCCCGATTCTTCGACCCCCGACCTTGTGTTCATCGCCGGAAAGCAGGGGGTCGCCTACCTCATCAATCGGGCCAACATGGGCGGGCTGACCCGCCCTGGTCCTGTCGAGGGCGTCTACAGCAGGTGCCTCTTCGGCGACTGCCGCAGCGGTGGTCCGAAGGTGTTTTCGGCCACAGCCTATTGGGATGGAGGGAGCAGCGGCCGGCTCATTTTGGTCCCGGGCCGCGGGCGTCAGCCGGCCGGCTGTCAGGGGGACGGCGGTGTCGTCGCGCTGCGGCTCGAAGCGGCTCCGGGGACGCGAGCGTCGATGTTTCGGGTCCAGTGGTGCAGCCCTTCGATGGGCGATCCCGGCGCGCCCTCCGTCTCCGGAGTGGGGCCGGACGGCGGGCTCGTATGGGCGGTGGATACTGGAGCCGGAGTCCTTTATGCGTTCAATGCCGCAACCGGCGCTCAAGTCTACGCCTCATCTGGTCAAGATACGTTGGGCAGCACGCACCGATTTATCTCGCCTGCGGTGGCGAGCGGACGCGTGTACGTGACTACTGATACAGCGGTTGTCTCCTACGGGCTGAGATAGCCGATGCCGATCGATTTCCAGCAATTTATCGACTCCGACCAAATGTAACATTAACGTGAGAGTTGTACAATGTAGTGGCATGTATTGTACGTGAGCCAACGTTTCTCTGGGATGTGACCGAACCGGTATGGTTGAATCCACGGAGTCCCCAGTCGTAGGACCGGCCCCCGGCGCGACCTCGCAGCATCGGATGGAGGAAGTGGTTCGCCGCACGGGGCTCACCCCGAGGGCGATCCGCTACTACGAAGAGCTGGGCCTGGTGCGGCCGTGCGGACGCACGGCGGGCGGCTTCCGCCTGTTCACCGAGGCGGACATCACTCAACTGCTCCGCATCAATGAGCTGCAGACGCTCCTCGGGTTCTCGCTCGCCGAGATCAAGCAAACCCTGCTGGTGGACGCGATGAGGGCCGAGGTGCGAGAGGCGTACTTCGGGACCACGGACCCCGCGGTGCGGCAGGAGCTGCTGGATCAGGCGCTCGGGCTCGTGCAATCGCAGATCCGGATCATCGATGAGCGCATGGAGCGGCTGGCCAGGCTGCGCGAAGAGCAGGTGGAGCGCTTGAACCGCGTCCACGCCCGCCGGGCGGAACTGGCGGCCGAACTGGCGAAGGCGCGGCAGGGCGCGCGGGTGGACGGCGGCGGGACGGCGCGGGGCGGGACGAAGGATGGCTGACGGCATCGACCTTCGCGATCTCCGGCCGCGGGTGCGCACCCGCCGCATCGTTCTGATCGCCGCCTCCACGGTCGCGCTGCTCCTCATCCTCGAGGGGGCCCGGTACTGGCGGCTGAACGCCGGGCTGGTGAAGACCGACAATGCGCAGACCGCGGGCGATCTGGCTCCCATCTCCTCTAGAATTCCCGGCACCGTGATCAAGGTGTCCGTGAACGAGAACGACTTCGTGAAGGCGGGGACCGCGTTGGTGGAGCTCGATCCCACGGATTACCGGCTCGCGCTGGCGCACGCGAAGGCGGAACTTGCGGCGGCCCGATCCCAGGTCGAGGCGAACCAGGCGGCGCTGGCAGCCCAGAGCGAGCAGTTTCGCGCCGCCGTCGAGGTCGCGCGCGCCGCGCTCTCGACGGCGGCGCCGCACCTCTCCCAGGCGCAGGCGCAGCTGCGCATGACCGGCCGGACGTCTCCCGCCCAGATCGCCCAGGCCCGGGCGCAGGTCACCACCGCGGACGCGAACGTCCGGTCCGCGAAGGCCGATCTCGATACCGCGGGCCGGACGATGGAACGGGATCGCATGCTCCTCGCCCAGGGGGCCATCTCCACCCAACAAGCCGACACCGATACCGCCGCCTACGAGGCCGCGAGGGCCCGGTACCAGGCGGCGCAAGATGCCCTGCGCCAGACCCGCGACGCCCTCTCGGCGGCCGAGGCGTCCGAGGAGCAGGTGGGGATCGCCCGCCAGGACGTGGAGGTGAGGCGGGGCGAGATCTCCCAGGCGCAGGCCCAGGTCCAGCAGGCCACGGCCGGCGGGGCGCTGGTGACGCAGCGGGCTCAGGAACTGGCCGTCGCCGAGGCCCGAGCGGCGGACGCCGCCGCGTCGGTGGAGGTCGCGACGGTGAATCTGGACCGGACCAGCATTCGGGCCCCGGAGGACGGCTGGGTGACGAACCGGACGGTGCAGATCGGACAGGTGATCCAGCCGAACCAGCCGCTCCTGTCGCTGGCGCTGGCCAACCACGTCTGGGTCATCGCCAACATCAAGGAGACCCAGCTGGGCCGCATCCATGTCGGCGACCACGTCCGGATCACCGTCGACGCCATCCGGGGCCGCCCCTTCCGCGGGCACGTCGAGAGCATCGGCGCCGCCACCGGGTCGTCCACAGCGCTCCTCCCGCCGGACAACGCGACGGGGAACTTCATCAAGGTCGTCCAGCTGGTTCCGGTGCGCATCGCCCTCGATTTCGGGGCGGAGGCCGATCCGCCGCTCCAGATCGGCCTCTCCTGCGAGGTCGCGATCGACACGCGAACGGCGGCGCGATAGCGAATGGCGGCAGAGGCGGGGACGGCGGCGATCGGGGCCGCGGGGGCCGGCGGCGTCAACAAGTGGCTCGTGACGCTGTCCATCGTGCTGGGGACGATCATGGCCACGATCGACACGAGCGTGGT
>DATHLI010000398.1:0-21216 GCA_035488355.1 bacterium
TGGCCGTGATCGACTCCTACCTCTCGAACTGGCGGGCCCCCGTGATTCCGAGCGACCCGAGCGGCAACGAAACCACGGCGCTCAAGATCGTGAACGGGGCCGGGCCCTACAAGATCACGAACAACTTCATCGAGGCGGCCGGGCAGAGCGTCATGTTCGGCGGGCAGGATCCGGCGATCTCCGGCCTCGTGCCGGCCGACATCGAGATCCGCGGCAACTACATGACCAAGCGCCTCGCGTGGCGGGAGTTCGATCCGTCGTTCGCCGGGACGCTCGTGACCGTCAAAGAGGTCTTCGAACTGAAGAATGCCCGCCGGGTGCTCATCGACGGCAACATCTTTGAGCACTCCTGGAAGAGCTCCGACCACGACGGGCATGCCATCCAGTTCACCCCCCGTGACCAGACCGGCGGCGCGCCCTGGTCGCTGGTCGAGGACGTCACGTTCACCCACAACATCGTCCGCCAGGCCACGAACGGGTTCTTCACGCTCGGCACAGACTATACGTTCCCCAGCGGCCCGCTCCAGCGCGTGCTCATCCAGAACAACCTGATCTACGGCATCGGCTCCTTCCCGGAGAACGGCTCGGCCTTCTGGTTCGGCGCGCTCCTGATCATGCGGGACGGCGTGACGGCCGTGACCTTCGACCACAACACCGCCTTCCAGAGCGGCGATGTGCTGCACGCGTCGGCGGTCAATCACACGCCGAACACGGGGCTCGTCTTCACGAACAACATCGGCGACGGCAACGTGTCCTCCGAAGCCGCCGCGGGCCCGGCCGCGGCCCTGGCGACCTCCTTCCCCGGCGCCGTGTTCACCCACAACGTCCTGTTGGGCGGGAACACGTCGGCCTACCCCGCCGGCAACTGGTTCCCGCCGGGGTCGACGCCGGTGGTCAACGCCTTCTCCGGCGGGTCCGACTACCACCTCGTTCCCGGGAGCCCGTATCATAACGCCGCCATCGACGGCAGGGACGTCGGCGCCAACATCGACGCGATCAACGCGGCGACGGCGAACGTGATCTCCGGCACCTCCTCCCCCAATCCCCCTGGCCCCCCTCCGCCGCCGCCCCCTGCCTCCACCGTGTTGGTCACCCCCTCGACCCAGGACTTCGGGTTGGTGTCCTTAGGAGGATCGGTAGACCATTCGTTCACCGCCACGAACTCGGGCGGGAGCACGATCAGTGGAGCAGCCGCTACCGCGGCGCCGTTCACGGTAATCTCCGGTGGCGCGTTTGTGCTCGGCCCCGGCGGGAGCCAGACGATCGTCGTCCGGTTCAGCCCCACCACAGCCGGCGCCTTTGGCACGAACGTCACCTTCAGTTGGACTGGAGGCTCAGCCAGCGCGGTCGTGACGGGTACTGGGACCGCGCCGATACTGCCGCCATCGCCGCCGCCACCGCTGCCGCCGCCACCGCCGCCGCCACCGCCGCCACCGCCACCGCCGCCACCGCCGCCGCCGCAGCCGCTACCGCCACCACCGCTGCCACAGCCGCCGCCGCCACCACCGGCGGAGCCGCCGGGGCAGAAGTAGAAGAATCTAGCGGGGCCGGACCCGAAAATGGGGCCGGCCCCGGGGCGTCTACCGGGCTTTCTTTGGCCGCAAGGGCTTTGGTCCTGGTTACGGCTGGAACGTCGTCCGCCCCTGTGAGGAGATCACCGCAGAGAGCGCCCCGAAATCGGCGCCGATGGCCTTGCCGTCGGTACCGGCATTCTTGTAGAGACTGGAAGCCGCCAACCGGTAGTCGCCGGCGGCGTAATTGACGAACCCCACGTCCGCGAGCGCCGAGGGGAAAAAGTTGTTGGGCGGATACCTCAACGGATCCCCTCCCACCAGCACGTTGCGGGCGAACACAGCACCGGGGAAGTATTGTTCCAGGGTCGCCATCGGGTCCCCCCAGGTGCGGTCCCCGCTCACCCCCTGGTTGTTGAGCGCGAAGTTATTCGTATAGACAAATCCGGTGTTCGGCACACCGGTGCTCACCTGCGCGTAGACCGGGGCCTCGTCTTGGAACGCGGTGTTGTGGTCAATGACGACGTTCGCCGCCCCGTCGCGCAATTGGAACAGCCGCCCGACGGAGCCGCCCTTGCTCACGAAGGCGCCGATGTCGGCAAACAGGTTGTGCTGGATGAGCACCCGCTGGAGTTGCCGGCTCCCGCTCGAGAGGTCGTCCCACCCCAACATGTGGATGCCCGCCGTGGAGTGCCGGACGATGTTGTGCGTGAACGTGACGTCCTCGACGGTCGACCATGGCGCGGCGCGGTTCTGGTTGCGCGGGGTGAACACGATGGCAAACCCGTCCTGGTCGGCCTGCTTCCAATTATACTCAAAGATGTTGCCGTCGATCAGCACTCGGCGCGCGTTCTTCAACTCCAAGAGGTTTTTGACGACCCACGGGGTGCCGGCATACGTCCGATCACCCACTCGCCACGACAGCGGCCTGGCGATGCGGTTGCCCCGGATCTCGATGTCGGCGGGCACGAGGTCCGGGATCGTCGGGTCCGCCCCCCCGAACATGACTCCCTCGCCGGCCCCCTCGAGATAATTGTCCACGATCTTGAAGGGACCCGGACCGTTGTGGCCCTGGATCGGCAAGGCTTCGCTGCCGGTAAGTTTGAAGTCGGACAGGTAGGAGTCGATCACGGCCGTCGACGCCGAGTCCATCTCGATGCCGCGGCGGGCCCCCGCGGACGGGTCCCCGTGAATGTAGCAGCGGTCAAAGATGATGTTGTTTGGGAGCGTCTGAACGGACGTCTCCGCGTTCCCCAATTTGATCAGCGTGAGCTCAGTCGCGTTGCGCTGGCCCGGCGTGGGCGCGAACTCGATGCCGATGAACCGGTAATGGTGCGCCCCGGGGGCCGTCTGGATCGCGGGCCGCCCGGGGGCGAGGATCTTGGGCAGCACGCCCGCGTACGACGGATTGATGCGAGCGCCGGAGGGAGGGAGGGCGCCGTCGGGCGCGCCCGTGCGCACAATGACCCACCCGGCCCCCGGTTTGTTGGACAGCACGAACGGGCCCGTGAACGTCGCGCCCGCCGCCAGCGTGATGACATCACCCGGGTTGGCGCCGTTGAGCGCCGCCTGCAAGTCGCCGCCGGCGGGGACGGCGATCGTTCGTCCGGAAGGCGCAACGTAGGCCGTGTCGACGTGGGTGCGTGGAAGCTCCGGCCTGGTCGATGCGGCCGCCCCGTGCACGCCCACCGGCGCGCGCGCCAGGGAGAGCCCGGAGGCGGCCAGAATCAGACCCACCCGGGCGAGGTGGGCGATCCCAGGCACCGGCGCGCGCTGACGCAGCGGACTCATTTACTTGGTCGGCGGGAGCGCGGCGGCGCCGTCATGCCGCATCGGCGCGCCGTCCGCGACGGCCTGCCGGGGCGTCCTGCTCCAGAACGGGCGCGCGGCACCGCGGGCGAACTGAGCGAACCCGAGGAGCAGCGCCGCGTTCAACACCAGGAAGAACCGAAGGGCCACCGCCGCCCGGCCGACGACCGGTACCCCGCGCACCCAGGGAGCCAGCACGGCGAGCCCGCCGCCGGCGAGTTGACCGAGGAAGAGAAACCTGAAGAACGGAACGCCGAGGAGCCACAGGTTCGCCCCGAACCCGACAAGCATCAGCCACGGGCCGAACCAGCGGAGCAGCTTGTGCGAAACGTAGGCCAGGGCCACCATGCCCTTCCACGGCAGGAGCAGCGGCCACGTCGACATGAGCGCCTGGAGGCCGCCCGCGCCGAACCGCACCCGGCGGCGGAACTCGTCGCGGACCCGCTCGGGCGACCGCTCCCAGGCCTTCGCCGCCGGCGCACAGAACGCATGGCCGCCGCCGTGCAGGCGGATGCGGAGGGGAATCTGAAAATCATCGATGATCGTGCTGCCGGGAATGGGCCGGTAGCGCCCGCGCGGAAACGCGTAGATCGCCCCGTGGGCCCCCAGGACGCAGCCGAAGCGCGACTCGAGGGTCTGGATCCACGCGTCGTAGCGCATGTACATCCCGTCGAGGTTCCCGGATCCGGCCGAGGTCCGATACTCCACTTGGCCGATGACGGTGCACGCGGACGGATGGCGCACGAACCCGCGCACCAGTTCACGCACCGCGTCCGGCTGGAAGAACGTGTTCGCGTCCGTGAGCACGACGATCTCGCCCCGGGCCCGCGCCACCAGGTCGTTGATGACGCTGGCCTTTCCCCTGCGCGTGTCGAAGGCGACCAGGTGGAGGCGCGTTGACTCCCATCGTCGCACGATCTCTTCCGTCCGGTCCGTGGATCCGTCGGAGCCGATGAGGATCTCAAGGTGCTCGACGGGATAGTCGAGCTCCAGCAGGTTCCGGATGCGCGTCTCGATCAGGAGCTCCTCGTTGTAGGCTGAGAGGAGGACGCTGACGTCCGGCCACCGGGCCGGCTCGCGCCGTTCGGCCGCGCGGGAGGGCACCAGCCCGGCGAGCAGCCAGAGGAGCGCGGGATACCCGGCATACGTGTAGAGGACGAGTCCAAACGACGCGAAGACGAGGACAGCCGGGAGAGGGTCGATGCTCATCGCCTTACCTGGCTCCGGCCCGGCTCCCCTCGCGCGCGCCGGGCGGCGCCGCCGCGCTGCGCGTGAGATCGATCACGGCCTGGCCGGGGCGCACCGCGGCCAGGGCCCGCCGGGCCTCGTCGCTTGCGCTGCCGATCACGAGCACGTCCGCGTGCTGCACCACCGCGTCGACGCTCTCGCTCATCAGCGACGCGATGTGCGGGATCTCCTCATCGATATAGCGGCGGTTGGCGCCGACGAGCCTCGCCAGCGCGACGTTGGGGTCGAAAATGCGCACGTCCAGGCCCTTGCCGATCAGCGCTTCGACCAGCGCGACCATGGGGCTCTCGCGGAGATCATCCGTTCCGGGCTTGAACGCGAGGCCGACGACGCCGACGCGCCGCCGGCGTGTCCCGAGCACGGCCTCCACGGCCCGGCGGACCTGGGCCTCGTTCGAGGGGAGGATCGCCGCGAGCAGCGGCAGCGAGAGGTCGGCCTCCCTGCCGGCGTGCACGAGCGCCCGAAGGTCCTTGGGCAGACAGGATCCCCCGAACGCGAAGCCGGGACGCAGGTAGGCGTCGGAGACGTTGAGCTTCCGGTCCGTCAGGAAAATCCGCATCACGTCCTGCGGATCCGCGCCGGCCGCGGCGCAGACGTCTGCGATCTCGTTCGCGAAGCAGACCTTCAGCGCGTGGAACGCGTTCGATACATATTTGACCATCTCCGCGGTCCGCACGGCCGTGTGGACGAAGGGCGCCTGGACCCCCTGATACAGCGAGCGCACCAGCGCGGCGGTCTCCGGATCCCCGCACCCCACGAGGACGAACGGCGGCTCCGAGAAGTCGAACAGCGAGGACCCCTCGCGCATGAACTCCGGATTGACGGCCACGCGCACCGTCCCGTCGAGCGGGCGCCCCGCACCCTGGACGAGGGCCGGGATCAGCACCCCGTCGGTCGTTCCCGGCAGGACCGTGCTCCGCAGGACGATGGCGTACGGGTCGGCGCGGCCGCGGAGGGCGTGTCCGATCTCCCGGCCCACCTGCTCGATGGCGCTGGTGTCGGGCCGCCCGTTCGCCTGGCTGGGCGTCCCGACGCAGATCAGCGCCAGGTCCGTGTCGGCCACGGCCTTCTCGCCCGAGCTCGTGGCCCGCAGCCGCCCCGCGGCGACGACCTCGGCCAGAAGGTCTCCCAATCCGGGCTCGACGATCGGCGAGGCGCCGGCGTTGACCATCGCCACCTTCTCGTGATTGACGTCCACGCCGGTCACCTCCTGCCCCGCTCGGGCCAGGCAGGCGGCCGTCACCGCGCCCACGTAGCCGAGGCCGAACACGCTCACGCGCATGACTGAACACTCCTTCTCTGCGGCCCGCCTTCTCGCCGTGCCGCGTCCACGATCTCTGTGCAGCGCGCTTCGAATTCGCGCGCGACGTGCGACCATGAAAAGCGCTCCTCGACGAGCCGGCGCCCGGCCGTCCCCAGCGCCTTCCGGCGGTTGGGATCGCGGAGGAGGGACACCACGGCGCGGGCAAACTCCGCGGGCTCGCCGGCGCCGAGGAAATGGACCCCCGGCTCGAGCGGGAGCCCTTCCGCGCCCACGGGGGTCGAAACCACCGCCTTGCCCATCGCCAGCGCTTCGAAGATCTTGAGGCGCGTCCCGCCGCCGATCCGGAGCGGCACGACGTAGACCGCCGCGCTGGCCACGAAGGGACGGACATCGTCCACCGTGCCCGTGACGCTCGCGCCGGCCTGGGCCGCCGCCCGGCGCAGGCGCGGGCTGGGGTTCCTCCCCACGACCGTGAGCCCGGCCTCGGGGATGTCTCGCCGGATGGCCGGCAGGATCGCGTCGAGGAAGTAGATGATCGCGTCCTCGTTCGGGTACCAGTCCATCGAACCGGTAAAGACGAGCTGCGCCGGCGCCTCCCGCACCCCGTTCGGGGCGTAATACACGGGATCGACCCCGGTGGGGATCGCGGACACCCGCGCTCCCGGGGCGAGGGCGGCGAGCGCGTCGCGGTCGACCTCGGACACGGCCACGGTCAACGCGGCCTGCGCGCACGCCCGGGCTTCCCACCGGCGCACCTTCCGCCACTCCATCTCGAGGACGGCCCGCCGCCAGGCCCGGGGCTCCACCCCGCTCTGGCGCTTCCAGATCATGTGCTCGACGTTGTGGGCGAACAGGACGACCGGCACCGAGCCGGTGGGGGGGACGTTGGGGGTGGCGTAGAGGAAGTCGGCGACGCACAGGTCGGCGTCACCGGCCATCAGCAGACGCGTCACCTCGCGGCGCAGCGCGGGGACCCGCCACCGCCAGAAATGCACGGGCAGCGGCGACAGCCACGAGCGGAGCAGCGTGGGCGCCACTCGCGCGCTCCCCCGCTTCGCGGGGACGTGGGGGATCGAGATCACCCGCTCGCACCGCGGCAGCGCGGCGGCGAGGCCTTCCGGATCGTCGCCGGGACCGTGGGTCGTCGCCAGAACCACGCGGTGCCGCTGGGAGAGTTCGGAAAGGATGTGAAAGCTCCGGAGCCTGCCGCCCGTGTCGAGCGGCCAGAGCCCTCCCGCCTTCACCCAGAGGATCCGCATGCGCTCACGCGCTCAGCCCTCTTGCGGCGACGGCCTCGCCGTCGAGGAAGACCCGCTGCCACATCTCGAGGTTCACCAGCAGCCAGAGCCGGTCGCCGTGCTCCCGGACGCCCGCGCGGTGCTCCTCCGCAAGCCGCCTCAAGACGGCCGGCTCAAAGAATCCCCGGCGCAGCGCCCGCGGGCTGAGCACGAACTCCTCCACGATGGACCAGAACGGCCCGCGCAGCCACCGCCCCACCGGCACCGGAAAGCCCATCTTCCGCCGGGTGAGAATCTCCTGCGGCACGATGTCGCGGAGGGCCGCCCGCAGCACGGCCTTCGTCCGCCAGCCGCGGAGCTTGTACCGGCTCGGCATCGCCGCCACGTATTCGACGAACTCGTGGTCGAGGAACGGCACCCGGCTCTCGACCGACGCGGCCATGCTCATCTGATCCTGTTTCATCAGCAGCTCGGTGAGGTAGGTCTGAAGATCCGCATGGCTCATCCGTTCCAACATCCCTCCGGGGGCCTCCGTGTAGTAGCGCACTTCTTCGGCGTAGGGATCCCGGCCGTCGAGGAGACCGGGATCGGCGTGGAGTTCCCGCTGGAGCGCCATCGGGAAGACGGCGAAGTTCTCATAGAAGAGCCCGCGCAGGGACGGCTCGAGGGCGAGGAACGATCGACGCGCGTAGCGGCCCAGCCGGGGCGGCAGCGACGGGATCGCCGTGCGGATCCGGTCGCGCAGCAGCCGCGGGGCCACAGCGTGGTACGCGCGTCCCAGGCGCTCGTTCCACGACGTCACCTTGTACCACGGGTAGCCGAGGAAGAGCTCGTCCGAGCCTTCCCCCGTGAGCACGACCTTGACGTGCTCCCGCGCCAGTCGCGAGACGAAGTAGAGCGGCACGCTCGACGTGAACGCGATCGGCTCGTCCTCGTGCCAGATCAGGCCCGGCAGCGCCGAAAAGAACTCCGCGGGCGGGACGACCACCTCGCGGTGTTGGGCCCCCACCGCCCGGGCCACGAGCCGGGCGTACTCCAGTTCGTTCGCCTCCTGCTCCGCGAACCCCACCGCGAAGGTCCGGATCGGCTCCGAGGCCATGG
The DNA here is from genome assembly GCA_035488355.1 of bacterium. Taxonomy (GTDB): domain Bacteria; phylum Sysuimicrobiota; class Sysuimicrobiia; order Sysuimicrobiales; family Segetimicrobiaceae; genus Segetimicrobium. The sequence continues at coordinate 8,172 of DATHLI010000398.1, forward strand.
GCGCCATCAGCGCGGCCAACCCGCTCGAATCCAGCCCGCCGGACAGGAAAAGCCCGAGCGGCACATCGCTCATCAGATGGCTCCGGACCGTCGCCTCGAGCCTGGCGCGCACCTCCCGGGCCACCTCCTGCGGCGATGCGGAGGTCTCGTGAATCTCGGCGGGCAGCCTCCAGTAGCGGCGTTCCCGGAATCCGTCCTCCGCGGACCACGAGAGCGTCCGCCCGGGCAAGAGCTTCCGGATGCCCCGGAAGAAGGTGTCCTCGCCGGCGACGAAGCGGGTCGCCAGAAACTCGGGAATCACCGCCTCGTTGAACGCGGGGCGGATGGAGCCGGCGGCGAGGATGGCCTTGATCTCCGATGCAAACAAGACCTCGTCATCGGTGATGGCATAGTAGAGGGGCTTGATCCCCAGGCGGTCGCGGGCGAGGAGGAGGCGGTGGCGCGTCCGATCCCAGATGGCAAACGCGAACATCCCCTGCAGACGCTCGACGCAGCGCTCGCCGTCCTCCTCGTAGAGGTGGAGGATCGTCTCCGCATCCGACCGCGTCCGGTAGCGATGTCCGCGCTTCTCGAGGCCGGGCCGGAGCGCGGCGTGGTTGTAGACCTCTCCGTTGTAGGCGATCCAGACGCTCTCGTCTTCGTTGGCCATGGGCAGATGGCCGCCGGCCACGTCGACGATCGCCAGCCGGCGGTTGCCGAAGCCGGCGGGCCCGTCGACGAAGAGACCTTCACCGTCGGGCCCGCGATGGCGCAGCACCTCGCACATTCGCTTCAGCCGTGCTTTCTCCGCGACGTCCTGCGGATCCAGTTTGATGATGCCTGCGATACCGCACATAGGCGCTAGGTCAGCGACCAACCCCCACCTTTCGCACGTGGATGCGCTCGAACGGCAGCGTTGTCAGAAGTTGACGTGATCTTCGGAGCCGGCGGCCCTCCGCGAGCATCGAGGCCGTTGAGAGCCTCTGCGCGCCCCACGGCTCCGCCCGTCCGGTTCTCCCTCGACGTCCGGCTTCCGCCGGGCTCGGCGCGGTCCGCGGGCGGGACCCCCCGGGCCGGATCAACCGAGCGCTGACTCTCCGCACCGGCCCCCAGCCGCCCGTCCGCGGCGAGCGCCCTCGTGCCGGTAACGGCCTGTCACAGCTAGAGGATAGTCCAGCAAGATCCGCTACCGGCATCGGGTAAACGCCTGATGCGTCATGCGGAAAACCCCTCAAAAATGCGCGCACGAAATCCTGATGGGTGCCGGCGGTAGGGCCTGCCCGTCAGGGCCCCTGGGGTCTCATACCGATGGCTCTCGCGCCCCCGGCTCTCCCCCTGCCGCCTGCCGCGTGCCCCCGCTCCCCGAGCAGACGGCCGCCCACTCGTGACGGACGTGTGCCCAGGTGTACCGCTCCGTCTCCTGCCGCGCCCGGCGTGCCATGGCGGCGGCGCGTTCGGAGCTGTCGAGCAGCGTCATCGCGGCATCGGCCATCGCGCCGGGATCTCCGGACGGAACGACCAGACCGGTCTCGCCGTCGCGCACGAGCGCAGCGAGATCACCCACGGCCGTGGAGACGACCGGGAGCCCTGCGGCGAACGCTTCGAGCACCGACACCGGCTGGTTGTCGACCACGGAGGAGTTGAGGAAGATATCGGCGTCGTCGTACAGGCGGGGCATGTCTTCGGGCTCGACGCGCCCGGTGAACCGGATCCCTGCCGCGCCGAGGGAGGCGGCCAACCGGCGGAGCCGGCCCTCCTCGGGGCCGAATCCAGCAACGGTCAGGGTCGCTTCCGGACAACGCGCCTTGACACGGGCGAACGCCGCGAGGGTGTTGTCGACCCTGTAAATGGTGTCGAGGTTCCGGGTGGAGAGGAGCCGCGGGCGCAGGGGCGACCGGTCCCTGTAGCGGAACCGGGATGTGTCCACGACGTTGCGGATCACCCGGGTCCGATAGCCGTGCCGGGCAAAGACACCGCGCAGGTACTCCGACGGCACCACAATCTCGTGCGCCACCCGCAGCCACGGATGCACGCGCAGGCCCCACCGCGCCAGATGATCCGCGGCTTCCCCGGCGTGATAGTTCAGCACCACGCGCTTCCCGAAGATTCGCCCGGCGAGCATCGCCGGCACCGTCCCAAGCATGAACGACCAGTAGGCAGCGGAGGACACCACCACCAGGTCCGTCTGCCGAAGCCGGAGGAGGGCCGGCAGGTAGCGAGCCTCGTTGATCACCGTCCTCACGTACCGGGCGCGCCGAAGCCGGCGGAGCCCCCACGGGAAGCCTGGGTTGATGGGCACGAACAGGACCTCGTGTCCCTCGCGCCGGAGCCCGTCGACGAGCGCCTGTGCCTGAAGGGCCTGCCCGCCCAGGATCTCCAGGTTGGGCGCGATCACCGCGATCCTCATGGGTGGACCTCTCCGGCCCGGAGGAGCCCGCCTCCGGCCGTGCCGTGGGGGCCGCGGCAGCGGGTATTGAAGATCCCGCGGACCTGACACCCCATGACCGCCGCGGAGAAGCGGCCGCGCGCATCGACAGAGGACGTCTCCCACAGCAGCGTGCGCGGCACGGTCAGCAGCGGGTACTCCGCATCGCGGTGCCGGCAGGTGGTGTATGCGAAGCGGTATCCGGCGGCGGCGACCGCGCGGACCGTGTCCCGGTTGAAGAACCCCCCCGGGTACGCGAAGTGCCGCACCGGGATCCCGAGCGTCTGTTCCAGCACCCGCCGCGAGCCGGCCACCTCCGCCAGCACCTTCTGCTCGCTCTCGAGCGTCAGCACAGGATGGGTGCGGGTGTGCGAGCCGATGGTGATCCCCGCCCGAGACATCTCGGCGGCCATCTACCAGGTCAGGGGGAGGCGCGCGGGGAGCGCCCGCTCATCGATCTCGACGTGGGCTCCGAGGGCGTCGACCGCGCGCCTGAGTTGGTCCTGCGGGAACGCCCCGAGCAAGAGCCGTGTCACCGCGACCGGGTCCCACCCGGCGCCGAGCGGCGCGGTCTCCGGCAACGCCATGCCCAGCCCCAGGAAGAACCCGCGGAGGTCGCGCGTCAGGGAGTGGTTCCCGGCGCCGGCCCGCGCCAGCAGGAGGTAGAGCCGGTCGTACAGCGGGATGGCCGTGGTCCCGATCAGATCGGCCACCACGAACACCGCCGCTGGGATTCCCTTCTCCCTGAGGAGCGGAAAGGCGTGGGTATACACGTCCCGGTACCCATCGTCGAACGTCACGGCGGCCATCGGCCCGGCGCCCCCGTTGCCGGACACCAGCCGCTCGCCCACCTCATCCAGCGAGGCAAACCGGAAATGGCGCCCGAGCCAGTCCAGATGCTGCGCGAGCATGCGCCGGCTGATCATCATCCCGGGGAGCACCGCGCCGTCGTGCGCCCCGGCATCCTCCACCACGCTGTGGTAGCCGAGCACCACCGGCAGCCCGCGAGAGCCCGCGATGACGTCGCGCAGCCCGTCCGCCCCGGTCCACCGCAGGACGCTGGCGGCTCCGGTCTTGGCGAAACGGCGCATCGTCAGGCTGTACTGCGGGGCCATGCTACCTGCCTCTCACCAGCGCTTCGACGACCCCGTGGGGAAGGATGCGCCGGGCCAGCTTCCGCGCCGCCCGATCGGTCTCCACCGCGCGCCGCCACACCCGGCCGCGCAGGGAGGGCGGATAGAGTTCCAGCCGGCCGAGCTCTCGCACGTCCTTCGCCCAGTGGAACTTGTACGGCTCGTCGCCGTGAAGAAAGTCGTATTGGTCGGCGCCCTCGTCGATCGCGGTCTTGATCGTGTGCCCAAGGAGCGCGATGCCCGCGCTGACCTTCTTGTACTGCGGGTCAAACCCGGACTGATAGAAGTAGAATCGCCGTTGATAGCGGAAGCCGTAGAACGCCGCGGCCGGCGTGCCGTCGAGCCGGACGACCAAGAGGCGGAGCCAGCCGCGCTCGAGCGCGAGCCGGGAAAACTCCTCGTGGAACGCCAGGAGCGCGGGGGAGTAGAACGCGGTCGACCCCCCGCGGCGATCCTGCCAGCGCTGCTGGTGCAACCTGACCACTTCCGCGAGCGCGGCGCGGCGCTCATCGTCCGTCGCCGCCCAGTGGAAGCGGACGTCGAAGCGTTTGGCCAGGCCGCGCTCGCTTCGCCGGACGGTGTACCGGTATTCGGCCCCGAGCGTCCCGAGGTACGACTCCCACGAATGCCCGGCCAGCGGGATGAACGGGCAGACATCCGTCCGCGTCGCCGCGCGCGTCCAGTCCCGCCCGGCCAGGCGGGCGGCCACCGCCGCCGCCAGGGACGAGTCCCCGTTCAGCTGCGTCAGCTCCAGCATCGTCTCCCGGTGCGAGAGATCGTCGGCGAGCGCCTCTGCGACATCCTGTTCCCGGCCGCGCCGGCTGATCAGATCCAGGTAGTCGGAGCCGACGCTCCCCGTCCCCAGGAACTCCAGCGCGTGGAACAGGCGAAAGTGCGTCACCCGCCAGGGGCTGACGGCGAGCGGGGCCAGGCCGATCAGGTCGCCCCCGTCCCGCACCGCCAGGAGACACAGCTTCCGGCCGCCCGCGAAGTGCGTCCACCAGGTGTGCAGCCACTCCCAGGTGAGAAAGGGGCAGTCCGATGCGCTCTGCTCCAGGAGCCCGTTCCATTCGCCCCGGAGTGCACGGAAGCGGTCGGGATCCTCGATCGGCTCGACCCGCATCAGCCTCTCACCCCCTGCGGTTGTCCGATCCCGATGTCGAGCTGCCCCCGCGCCATCAGGATGGCGCAGTAGGTCGCCGCATAGACGCACGACGTCACCACCAGGAGCGGCAGCGGCGCGACGGCCAGGTGAGCCTTGACCGCGAGGGCCGCCAGGGCCGCGGCGGCGGCGGCGCCCGAAACCTCGCCCAGGCTCCGCCAGGGCAGGAGCGCCGCGAGCGTCACGCCCATACGCCGCTTAACGAGGACGAGCGCCAGGCTCTTCCCGATGACGCCCCCCGTGAACGCGGTCGCCGCCGTGGCGCCGATCATGCCGAACGCCGCCATGAACGCGGGGACCAGGCCGGCGACCAGCACCAGCTGAACGGCGTAGAGGATCGCGATCGCACGGGTATCGGCGTATACCCGCAGCACCCCATCCGTCTGCAGCGTGGTGAACAGGTAGCCGGCCGAAAAGACCATGAAGATCGGGACGCTCGCCGCGTAGCGCGCGGTGAAGAGGAAGAGAATCAGTTCCCGCCCGGTGACGAGCAGCAGTCCGACGAGGGGGAAGAAGACCAGCACGAGCCTGCTGGTGGTGTCGTGCCAGATCGCCGCCACCGCCTCATGCCGGTGCGCCGAGACCGCCTCGCGCATCCGCACCATCATCACGTTCCCGGCCGGGATCAACACGAAATCGAAGAGCGGAATCTGGAGGCAGCCGACCGCGTAGATGGCGAAGGTCGCCGCGTTCACGGCCGCGGCGACGGCGTAGTAGTGCAGGTTGAGCGTCAGCACCCACAACACCACGCCGAGCTGGAGGGGGAGCGCATAGCCGAACTGTTCCCGCAGCAGGCCGGCGGCGGGCCTGAGCCGGCCCCGGAACTCCCGGACGAGATAGAGCAGCGTCGCGCCCAGCCGGACCGCGCCGAACGTCACCGCGCCCGCAAGCAAAAGGTCGAGCCGTCTCGTGGCGACGGCCGGGGCCACGAACGCCACGGCTCGGAGCAGGTCGGAGAGGCCATAGGCCAGCCCGGCGCCGAGGTAGCGCTTGCGGGCCGTCATCACGAGTTCCAGCACCATGGCAGGCAGCATGCACAACAGGTAGGCCCCGAGCAGGCCCGACAGCCCCGGCAGCGCGGCATTACCCAGCCAGCGGGAGAGGTGCGGGCCCGCCAGCGCGAGCAGCCCCAGCCACGCCAACCCGGCGCCGGCCAGCACCACGAGCGCGTTCGCCACGAACCGTCCGCCCCGGCCGGGGGAGTGGGGCAGGAAGTAGAGCAGGCTTTCGGCCATCCCGAACTGGGAGATCCCGACGAGCGTCGTGTAGACCACGAAGAGCTGTTTGTAGGTGCCAAACGTCGCCTGATCGAAGACCCGCGCCAGCACCAGCGGAGTCGCGAACGTCGCCGCGAACGCCACCGCCCGGCCCGCAGCGAGCATGACCACCGGCCTGGCGCCCGACTCGCTCGACACCGCCGGATGCGCGCCCCGCGCTTGCGCGGCGGGCGCCGTCTTCCCGCGCTCGTCCCCCCGCATCGCCTGGAGGATCGAGACCATGCCGATCGGCTTCTTCAGCGGAATAAGACCTTCAACTTCAGGAAGTGCGATTCGTAGAGATGCCAGCTCAGCACCGCCGCCCCCAGCGACGCCGCCGCCACCACGGCCGTGAACAGCACCTGGCCCGGCAGTTCGGACCCGGCGAGCGCGGGGACGCTCGTGGCGTTGACGATGTTCCTCGTGACCCAGATGATCGGCAGGTGGAAGACGTAGAGACCGTAGCTGTAGCGGCCCAGCAATCTCAAGCCCGGATGGGCGAAGAGCCTTCCAGCAATGGTATCGCGCGCCGACGTCACCGCGATTGCCAGAACGCCCCCATAGAAGATGGCCAGGAGCGTGAAGCCGACGATCTGCACGGCGGCATCGGTGGGAATCAGGCGGTGCCTCCAGTAGAAGAGCATCCCCAGGAGCCCCGCCGCCGCGGTCGCGGACGGCGGCGCCCACTTCGTCAGGCGGGCCAGTCCCTCGGGCTCCCGGGCGAGAAGCGCGAGGAGCGCGCCGGCGGCCAGCGCGTCCATCCGCGCGGGCATCAGCACAGAAGCCATCTGGACCAGATGCGGCGGCGCCGCGGCCCAGAGCGCCGCGCGTACAGCAAGGCTTCCCGTCGCAATCCCCAGGCAGGCGACCAGGAGGGCGCGCCGCCCCAGCATGAAGACCACCCACGGCCAGACCAGATAGAACTGCTCCTCAACAGCCAGCGACCAGAAGTGGTTTAAATCCGCCACCGGAGGCCAGCCCCTGAGCGCGATCAAGACGTTCAGGAGGTAGGTCCAGTACCAGATCTGGTCGTGCAGCAGCGACGCGTGATGCCCGCCGAACGGGGTCAGCCGCGGGAGAGCGATGAAGACGAAACCCAGGAAGCCGTAGTAGAGCGGAAAGATCCGAAGGATCCTCCGCGCGTAGAAGTTGCGAAAGTACCCGTCTCGTCCCTTGGTATCGTAGAGGATGCCCGTGATCAGGAACCCGGACAGGACGAAGAACAGGTCCACCCCCGACCACCCCGGCTCGCTGAGGGCGGTCACGATCCGGTCCAGCGCCACGGCCGGCCGGAAGCCGCCGAGCAGGAACGCGTGAAAGACCAGGACGAGCAGGATCGCCATCCCCCGAACGCCGTCCAGAGCAGGCAGATGCGTGTGCGAATGCAACAGTTCCGCCCGCTGCCGTTGTAGCGGCGGCGGGCCGGCCCCCAATGCCGTGGTCTGGCGCCTGTTGACGGCCGCCGTCGTCGTGACCATGCCCACAATACGAAGATAAACGGCGGCGACCGGATCGGAATCCGGTAGTCCCTGGGTATCGCACCCCAGGAAACTCCCGGCCCACCTTCCTGCTCATTCCCTAGTTCCCGCCGGCGGAAGCCGCTGCGGGCCTCTCCTGCGCAATCCCGACGGTCACGAACCTCGAATGCCCTAGGATCCGCTTCCCGATCACCAGAGGCGGCAGGCCGCGGAGGCGGATGTACCAGAGCGTCTGGACGGGGAGCTGCCGGCGCCGGGCCGCCTTCATCCCGATCGGGTTGTCGCCTCGGACATATGAGTACACCCGATGGAATCCATCGGCCCGCAGTTGGTGGAAGATAAAGGACCGCACTGCGGCGTCGATCCCCCGCCCGCGCGCCTCGCGCCGCGTGTAGCCGTCGTAGAAGTAGGCCTCCCCGGGGGTCAGCACGAGATCCATTCCGAACTCAGGGATGTTCGCGCGCCGGGTCGCGATCCACCGGCAGTGGGCGATCTCCCCGCGGTCGTCGAACGCGGCGATGCAGCGGTCCTGCCTTCGAAAACGCTCGCGCAGCGCCTCCGCGGACCGTGCGCCATCGTACCCCGCCACAAGCCGGTCGATTTCCGCCGGCCAAGCCCAACGGACCGTAATCTCCGAGGGGCCTTCGGGGGAAGGCAGCGTGTCGTCCAACTCGCGCGCGAAGAACGCCAGGTATCCGGCGTCTACCAGGGGGGCGATGACTTTACGCAACCCCACCATTAGAAGATGGGGCGTGCCGCCTTCGCGATAGGCTTTAGCCGTCCGGAGGAAGATGGGGGCCCGCGGGCGCCCGGCGCCGAGAACACCAGGGTGTGCTGCCGGTGGCGTCTCCTCCAACGTTTTGACGCCTCGCACATTTAAGGCACTCACCTTAAACCTCCCTTTCCGACAAGGATCTCCCGCCGGAATATCACCTGTGGGTATTATGATAGACTCCCGCCCTACCCGTAATATCAGGTAATACCCTGAGAGATTCCCAGAGAAAACCCTTAACAACGGCGCGCCGCGAAAATACGGAGGTCTCCGGTAAGGCTCAAGAGTACCCAAGAGAAACGACCGCGCAGGCGGTCAGGAGCGCCTGCGAGCAGTCGCCGGAGGCTTGATGACCGAATGGGCGCCGGAGAAAGCCCTCAACAGGATGGCAAGAAAATCCGGAAGTCCCCGGTGAGATTTCTGGTGAGATTCATGAATGCCCGAGAGGAACGACCGCGCAGGCGGTCAGGAGCGCCTGCGAGCAGTCGCCGGAGGCTTGACGGCCGAAAGGGTGACGTGCATCTCGTCGATCCCGCCCACGAGATAGGCGAGGAACCGTTCGGCGAAGGTCGGGTGCCGGTCGAGGAACCACTGCACCACGCGGCCCCACGCGCGCTGCGGCCCCGGCCAGTCTTCCTCGATCATGAAATACTTGAGCCGCACGTGCACAACGTGGAAGCGCGCGTGCGTGTAAAAAGAGTAGGCGTTCTCGCCGTAATAGTGAAACGACTTCGCGGAGAAGGCACGGTGGTGCGTCGGGTCGATCCAGGCGTAGGTCCCCGAGTAATGGGGCGTCCGGATGAGGACCCGGCCGTCGGGCCGCGACAGGCGCCAAACCTCCTCGAGGATCGGCAGCAGGTCCGCAAAATGCTCGAGCACGTGATTGAGGTGGATCTCGTCGGCGCAGTTCTCGGGCAGCGGATACGGCGTCGCTTCCAGATCGTGCACCAGGTCCACGCCCGGCTGGTCGACGATGTCGACGCCGAAGGCTCCGGGGACCTTCCTGGCGCCGCAGCCCAGATCGAGGATCACCGGCAGCCCGGCGGCCCGCCGGGCTGCGGCATACTCCGCGATCCCAGGGCCCGCCTCGGGCACGACCCGCATCACCGTATAAATGCTCGAAGAGCCATCGGGTCGAGCAGGGCCTGGAGCAGCAGGCGCGGCCGTCCCCGATCCGCGGCCTTCAACAGGTCCCACACGAGGCGGTCCGCCTCCCCGGTCCGCAGCCGGCCGCCGGACCGGCAGCGGTCGCATCCCCCGCCATCCGGATGGAGCATCGCGCGAACGCTCTCGAGCAGCCCCATCTGGTAGGGCCGGCGGGCAATCCGGCAGCCGAGCAGCTTCGCGGCCGCCCGGCACGGGATGTGCGCCGGCGCAAACGAACGACCGGCCACACGGAACATCGCGAGGTCGGGCTCTCCATCGCCGATGGCGGCCGTCTCGATACCGCGCCGGCCGGCCAGGTCGAGCAACGCCAGCAATCCCTTCCCCTTGTCGACCTCTCTGGGGACGATCGCGGTGTCCAGGTAGGTCTGGACAAACCCGAGCCGGTCGGCGTGCAGGCCGGCGATCACATCTCGAACGAGCAGGGTCGGCAGGGACACGGTCATGCCGCGCTCGAAGGTGTAGGCGCGGATCGAGTACCGCAGGTCCTCGTTCAGGAACACCCCCGGCACCCGCCGGAGGGCGCTGCGGACGTCCTCCAGCTGCTGCAGGGACTCGGGACTCACCAGGATCCGCTCCCCGCCGTCCACCGCGTCCCAGACGACGGCGCCGTATTCGGCCACGGCGCCCACGAAGCCGTAGGCCCGGCTGTACTCTTTGACCTGCGAGAGCGGCCGCGCGGTGTCGACCGCGATGGGGCTGTTGTGGGCATGCAGCAGCGAGAGCGCACAGACGCCGGCGGCGCTGGCCGAGGGGAAGCCGAAAATCGACGTGTCCAGGACGCCGTCGATGTCCATGACGACGAGCGGCGAACTCCAGCGAAGCGCGGCGGGCCGCCCGGAGATGCGGCCGCAGAGACGGGCCGTGTGCACCGTGAGGAAGTTCCAGGCATCGATGTAGAGCTGGTTGAACTCCCGGCCGCGGTCCGACAGCGCCGGGTCGGCCAGGCTCGTCACGGCCTCCTTGGCGGCGCACGTCCCCGCCAGCAGCTTGTGGAGGAAGAGCCGCTCCCGGACGTGGGCGTCTCCGGATTGGTCGATGTACCGGTCGATCAGCCGGCCCTCTTCCGCCTCGGACGGCCCCAGCGAGAGCATCGTCTCCGCGAGATCGTAGGCGGGGTCGGCGACGTTGAGCTGATGTTTCCCCTGGCCGTGGTGTTCGAAGTCCGTTTTGAGCAGCGGTCCGGGCCCGGTGATCCATTCCTGACGGCGCATCTTCCCGTCGATCAAGGTGGGGACCGGGTTCGGGCGGCTGGCCAGCGTCTGCCTGAGGCGGGCGCGCTTCAACACGGCCGCAGCCTTCGAGCCGTACGCGCCGGCCAGCGCGCCGGAGAGCACGTCGAACCCTTTGTCCTGACCGGTGCGGACGAGGTCGACCGAGGGATCCTCCGCCATGGGAAGGCCCCGGACACGCGCCGCCACATACGACGCGGCGGCATCCTGCCACCGCTCGCGGTCCGCCGCCGTCGCGGCATTACCCCCGGCGTCGTCGTTCAGGGGCGTCCGCGAGGCACGCTGCACGGACGCGTCACTCTCCGCCTTCGCGGGATCGCCCTGGGGCAGCCATTCGGTGTAGAGGATTCCGTCGCGCAGGCCCAGCAGCGGCGGCACGAACGCCGAGAGGCGCTCTCCCGCGAGCGCCGCATGATATCCCAGCCACCCCCAGCCGACGCTTTTCGCCAGGACGTAGCGCGTTTCGGTCCGTCCGCCGTCGCCGTCGAGCCGCACCTCGTAGATCCGCTTGAGCCGGTTGTGCCACGGATCGTTCGAACGGCGCTCGAGGACCGTGTTCATCCGTTCCACCGCCGGGCCGGTCATCACCCGAGCGCCCGCGTAGCGCCGCCGCGCGAAATACTCCGCCAGGCGGGCCTCGGCCGCCGCCGGCTCGAGCAGCCGGCACTTGTGCCACTGCTCGGGTTCGAGGGTCAGGATGCGGATCCCGGAGAGGGCCAGGAATCCCTGGCCCGATGCCCAACCGCGCCCCGCCGGGTGCACCGGAAGCAGGACGGCGATATCGCCGGGGGCATAGCCGGCCTTGCGGACGAAGTCGACGCCTTGAGCCAGGGTGGCCGCGGTGTTGGGGGGCTCGTCCACGATGATGGCGATCCCGCCCTTGCCGGCACTGCGCGCAAGCGCCTCGCCTTCCCACCGGCCCAGGCCCTTCTTGGGGCGGACGGTGATGCACTCCGGATCCCGGTAGCCTTCGACAGAGAGCGCGGCGCACAGGAGCGGGGCAAAGTACGAACCGGCGGTGCGGAGGCCGACCACCAGCGCCGGCCGCGCGCGGTCCGGGAAGGCGGCGGTGAACCGGCGTCCCAGGGCGAGGATGTCGACATGGGTGAGATCTTCGGTGCGAAACGCGGATGGAATCCTCGGACGGCATCGCGCGAGGCCGGCGGGCAGATCGGCTCCCAGCAGCGAGGCGAGCCGGGCACGGGCCTGGGCGAGGGCGTCCCGATCCGGGCTCCCGCCGTCCACCAACACCTTCAGGAACGCCACCACCGCGCTCCCCCACGCCGTCCTCCAGGCGGGCACGCGGCCAAGCCGCCATTCGCGGGCCCGCCGGAGCGACCTCGCGAGCGCGTCCGCCGCGCGCAGGCCCGGGCCGAGCGCCGGGAGGGCGGCCGCCGCCTGGGAGAAATCGAATCGGTCTCCCAGCATGTAATCGTCGACGGTGTCCGCAATCGCGCACGAGAGGAGAAACACGTTCGTCATCACTTCGGCGCGCTGCCAGCCTTCGCCGACCCTCTCGACCCGGCCCAGTTCCGTGGTCAGGAGCCCGACGACCTCGCGGAGCGTCGGGAAGGCGTTGAGGCACCACGGGTAGGCGTCGTAAAAGCCCGCCTCCGCGTCGATGAATCCCGTATCCAGCGGCCTGCGCGCAGGCTCGGAAGAGGGCAGAGTCCCCTCGGCCACACCCGGCGTCTTGGGATTCATGGGCTACAGCCTTCGCCGGTCCAGGACGGCCAGGAACTGCCGCAGAGGCGAACGCTCCGACACGCGCGACAGAGCCCGAAGGAGGTCATCCGCATCCTCATCGGGGCGGGGCGCGGGGATCCCGGCGCCGGGGGCGGCGCCCTGAGCGACCATGTCGCGCGCGGCGGCGAGCAGCCCCCGCTGCCACGGCTGCCGCATCACCCGGCAGCGGCCCCGCCGGGCGAGCTCGCGGACGGCCGGCGCGCAGTTGGCGGGCGCGTAGCTCCATTCGGCCAGTTCCAGCGCGTCGAGATCCTGCTCGGAGTCGCCCATGGCCGCCGCGGGCTCGCGGGGGCAGCCGAGATACTCCTTGACGGCCCGCAGCGCCGAACCTTTGGAGATCCCCTTCTGGACGATGTACGTGTCTTCCGCTCTCGTGATCGCGGCCAGCCTGTCGTACCCGCACCGGGCAAGGAACGCCTGGGCCTCGTCCGCGCCGAGTCCCGCCGTGTCCGCGCCGCGCCAGCGATACGCCCGGACCGAGTAGCGATAGCCCTCGTCCACGCATACCTCCGGCATCCCTTTGATCGCTTCCCGGCACCGGGCCAGTTGCTCGGCGCCCTGGGGATCGATCAGCGGCCGCTCGGCCCCCCCGGCGGCGTCCACGAACACGCTCCCATACTCGGCGATGCCGCCGGGCAGGCCGTAGACCGCGCAGTAGTCGCGGACGTGCTCCACGCTCCGGCCGGTCATCAGGACGG
>DATHLI010000399.1:0-4867 GCA_035488355.1 bacterium
CGGGCCTTCTACGGCAACTTCGGCAACCTGGTCCGGGCCTACACCTACATCCGGACGATGGGCCCGGCCGGGCTGCGCGCGGCCGCCGAGACCGCGGTCCTGAACGCCAATTACGTGCTCAGCCGCCTGCGGGAGCACTACGACCTGCCGTACGACCGGATCTGCAAGCACGAGTTCGTCCTCTCCGGCCGCCGGCAGCGGGACCGCCACCATGTGTCCACCAAAGATATGGCCAAGCGCCTCCTCGACTACGGCTTTCACTCGCCGACGATCTATTTCCCATTGATCGTTGAAGAGGCTATCATGATCGAGCCGACGGAGACCGAGAGCCCTCAGACCCTCGACGCCTTCGTCGACGCCATGATCGCCATCGCGCGGGAAGCCGAGACGGACCCGGAGATCGTCCGGACCGCGCCCCACGAGACCCCGGTCACGCGGCTGGATGAGGTCACGGCGGCGCGCAGGCCGGTCCTGAGGTGGCGGCCCTAGTCCCCGCGTTCCTCGCCGATTCGCCCGAAGTTTACCCGCATCCTGAACGAAGTTCTGCGAAGAAAGCGCGCCGGGCGGCGTCCCCTGCCCCGGCGCCGCGGACGGCGTCCGGAGGTCTCGTCCCCGTTCAAGAAGGGCATATAACCCGGTGGGGAGTGGAGCCCAACAAAATCACCACCGGGAATCACGAATCCGCTCCACAGCACTCATAAAAATACTCATCGGCGTCCACCGGGCTCCCTCCCCAGGCTCTACCTGGCAACTCTTCGTCTGTCGCCGGGTCAAAAAGGGCACTCACTGTGTTGGGGGGAGGGGCCCCTCCGGTCGGCAGACCGGGCGCCGTTTTCATCGCAACCGGCCAACGGTCACCGGTAGACGTGACCCAAGGCGGGGCTCCCCAACGGACTATTGCGTTCTAGTGGGGGGAGACTGCTCTTGAGGGCAGCGAGACGAGCGGCATCCAGGCTCGCGCGCATCGCCGCCGGGTGGAACGGCGACCCGGCGGGCACAACGGTGGTCGAGTACGCCGTCGCCCTGGCCATCATCGGCATCCTGCTCGGCCTCGCCATTGGCTGGCAGGGGTCCATCACCAAGCGCCGCCTCCAGAACGCCGCCTACCTGGTCGAAGGAGATCTCCGCTTCACCCAGCAAACCGCGGTCTCCCGCGCCGGCGGCGGGCCCCAGGCCGAGCTCTGCCTGCGCCCCGATGGGTACGACATCTACCCGGTCGTCTACCAGGATCCCATCGGGCGAACCTCGCCCGCGGCGGGGGGGACCATCAAGCGCGTGAACGCCGGCGCCGAGTATGCGAATGGGGTCCAGCTCACGCCCGACGCGTCGGCCACCTCCGCGTGCACGATGGACGCGTCGCGCCAGGCCATCGTCTTCCTGGCCTCGGGAACGCCCAAATTCCCCGACACGAGCTCCCACACCGTGACGGTGGCGGTCGGAGGCGGGAGCATGCGCGTGACCATTCAGCCCACGACGGGCATGACGGCGGTGGGCCCGTGAGGCTCCGCCGGGGGAGGATTGGAACCGTGCGCCGCGGTCGCGCGAGGGGACGAACCGACGGCGGATTCAGCATGCTCGAGGTGCAGGTGGCCATCCTCATCCTCACCGTGATCTCGCTGGCGTCATGGGGGACCATCAGCCACACGCTGGCGCTGATGGGGAGCAAGCCCCAGTGGTCGAGCCAGAAGACCGCGCGGCTCTGGACGATCGCCAGCAGCTGGACGCAGTCCGAGCTGGAGTTCGCGAAGCAGCTCGGGTTCGGGGTCGCGTGCGCGAGCCCGCCCTGCACGACCTGGGTGCGGACCCTGGCCCCCGGGACCGTCGAGGTCTCGACCGACAACTGCGCGACGTGGTCCTCCAGCAACCCGCCCTTCTCGGAAGGGCCCGTGCTGCCCGGGGATTTCCCGTGGGGGCGGGTCGTGATCACCACGGACCCCAACACGCCGACGGATCCGTACACCGGGGCCAGCTACCTGCAGGTCGTCGAGGTCGACATCTTCCCGGCCCAGCCGGCCTGCGGCAGCCCGACCCCCTACCTCACCGCCTATACCTCGGTGGGGATCCGGTGAGCACCCAGGGCGGGCCGCCCACGCCCCTCCGGGAGCGCGGCCGCGATCGCGGATACGCGCTGTACGAGGTCCTGATCGCGCTGGCCCTGATGGGGCTGGTCTCCCTCTCCGTGTTCGCGGCGTTCAAAGCGGGCGATACCGCGTGGGCGACGAGCGTGCAATTCGTCGCGGAGCAGCAGAACGCCCGCACTTTGCTCAACACCATCTCGCGCGCGGTCCGGATGGTCGGCTACCAGTACACCGGAGGCAACCCGCCGATCATCGACGGCCAGGCGAGCAGTCTCGCCTTTTACGCGGACATCGATGGGGACGGCACGATTGAATGCTACCGTTACTACCTGAGCGGCACCGCCGTGTATGAAGCGCTCGTCCAGGGGGCGTCGTGCGCCTCCTCGATCCTGACCGCGGCGGGCGCGCCGCTCACCGCCGCGAATGAAGCGCAGTCGCTGACCGTGAACAATCTCACCTTCACCTATTACTCCGCCGCGGATCTCGGGGGAGCGCTCCTCAGCACGCCCCTCAGCACCGGCAACGCCTACCTCGCCCGCCGGATCGACGTCTCCGTCACGGTCAAGGGGCTGAAATCGGCGGGTCCGCCGTTCACCATCGACACGCAGGCCGTCTTCCGGGTCGGGAGGTAGAGGGGCTCATGCGAAACGGCCGGATTCGCCCGCTGCGCGCGGCGCACGCATCCCAATCGGGCATGGTGCTGATCCAGGTGATCGCCTTCTCGATCATTCTCGCGATGATCACCTTCGCCCTCGTCAGCCTGACCATCAGCGAGTATGCGACGGTGACCGCGGCCGACAAGGGCATGCGGGCCCTCTACATCGCGGACGCGGCGGTGGAGCGGGCGATCACCGTGCTGCGCGCCGACTCCAACTGGAACGACAACCCCGTCGACACCCAAGGGGCCGAGAAGAACATGAATTTCAACCAGGCCACGTGGCTCCCGAAGCAGCCGCTGTACGACAAGTTCCAGGCCGGGGGCGCCGGGAACGCCGAAAACGTCGCCTACCCCGTGGGCGGCGGCCTGAACAGCGGCACCTACAGCATCTACCTCAGGGCGGGCACGGACCCCGGGGACAACGCGGCGGACGACATCTGGATTCGCGCGCTCGGCACAGCCGGCGGGGCCACGCGGGCCATCGAAGTCAAGCTCCACCGGCTCACCCCGCTCGACTTCTCCGTCTATTCCGCGCAGTCGTTCCAGGTCAGCTCGGGCGGGGGCAACGTCACCTTGCACGGCTCCGCGTACTTCTTCCAGGATCTCGGGTTGAAGGCCGTCCAGACCGGCCTCTACAACGACCGCCCGATCCACGCGGGCGACACCGCGCCCTACCTCAACCAGATCTACGTGAAGGGCACGCTGGACATGTCCAAGGGCAACTCGACCGTCGGCACGGCGCCGCAACCGATGTACGGGGTGCACGCCGGCAGCATCAACCTCAAGAACAACGGGACGCAGAACCTGTACACCCAGGAGCTCGATCACGTTGTGCCCAGCATCCCGTATCCAAACGTTGCCGGATACATCAGCTCGACGATGTCCGGCAACACCTACAGCAACCTCCTGTCGCCCGACCAGTCGCAGATGGCGATCTGCAAATACAGCAGCGGGGTGTGGGCCCAGTCATACACCAAAGACTTGGGTGGGCCGAATGATGTTGATCCGACGCGATGGTCCAGCGAGTTCACGATCCCGGCAAAGGCCTACCTCGGCTGCGGGTCCGGCGGAGAGACGGCCCCCACGAATTACGTGGCCCACTGGGTCCCCGGCCAGACCGTGCCCTTGACGCTCAACTCCAACTTCAAGGCCAACCCGATCGTCGTTCCAGGCTCGGTCACCATGAGCCAGAACGTGACCTACTCCGGCGTCGCCACGTTCATCGCCGAGACCGCCGGCGAGACCACCGGGCTCACCGCCAGCGGGCAGATTCTGGCGTCCACCCCGGCCTCCGGAGCAACGTGCGGGTACGCGACCCCGTCGAGCATGCCCGCGAGCGACCTGATCGCGTTCATCGTCGCGGGCAACGTCTCCATCGCGGGATCCGGCACCACGTGCAACCAGGAGAACGACGTGGTGATCATCGCCGGCGCCGGCGGGGCCAGCACGTTTACCTCAACCATGAAGGTGCAGATCTACGGGGTCGTCATTACCGAGCAGCTGAGCACGAGTCAGAACCCCGACTTCTACCAGATGCCGGACATGCTGACCTACCTGCCGACGCCGGTCACTCAGCTGGCGACCAACGGGGTCACCATGCCCGTCGTCGTCAAGCAGTGGCACGAACTGAGCAACTGACGGCACGTCCCCGGGAGTGTACGGGCACCCGCCTCAGGTCGCTTCATCCGGCATCAGCTCGACGGGGAGCCCGTCGCCCCATCCGTACTTCTCGCGCGCCAGCCGCTGCGCCGTCTGCCACGCCTCGGAGTCCCGCGCGGGATCCAGGGGGCGCGCGCGGGCGTCGAAGGTCCGATCGCCGACGCGGACCCGCACCCGCGGGTTCCGCATGAGGTTCTTGACCCACTGCGCGGCGTGGAAATGCTCGGCCAGCACGTAGAACCTGCCCCCCGATGCGACAAACCAGATCTCGATCTCGCGGGGCCGGCCGGTTTTGCGGCCCGTGGTCGTCAAGTAGAGGAATTGATCGCCGGGGGCGCCCTCAGGCACGGTGGAACGCCGCCCAAAGGCGCCGCCAGCCCTCCCGTTCAGCCGGCGTAAACGGCCAGTAGGACGCCACGCGGTCGACCAGGCCTTCGTAGCGGACGCGCAGCGTTCGTCCGATCTCCTCGTA
>DATHLI010000400.1:0-4917 GCA_035488355.1 bacterium
CGGATTCGTGGATCTTCTCGCAGATCGCGTCCCGGCTCGGGACCACGCTGGCCTCCGCGTCCTGGGAGGACGTGTTCGCCGAGATCGCGCGGGTCATCCCCGGATGGGGCGAAGGCGCGCGCCTGGCGGCGCCGCGGCCGCCGCTCGATGGCAGGCCGGCGCCGGGCGCCGCGCCCGTTCCGTCCTCCTCGCCGCGACATCCAGAAGAAGGGACCCTCACGCTCCTCACCGGGACCCGCCTCTTCAACCGCGGCCAGATGGCGCTCCGCTGCCCGGGAGTCCGCAATCAGGCGGGTGAGCCATTCGTGGCGCTCCACCCCGCGGACGCCGCCCGCCTCGGCGTGTCCGACGGCGCCCCGTGCGAGGTGCGGTCGCCCCGGGGGGCGCTCCGGCTCGCCGCGCGGATCTGGCCGGGGCTCCGGCCCGGGCAGGCCTACGTCCCCCGGGGATATGATGCGGCGCCGGTGAACACTCTCGAAGACGAGCAGGGGCCGGTGGCGGTCACGGTGCGGGCGCTGGTCGCCGCCGCGGCCGCCGGATAGCGGACGGGGGAGCGGGAGCCGGGATGCTCACGACGATCCTTGTGGACGCGATCCGGAGCGCCGTCATCCTGGGAGGCGTGCTGACGGCGTTCGCCTACGTGACCCTCTTGGAGCGCCGCCTGCTGGCACGCTTCCAGCTTCGGATCGGCCCGAACCGCGTCGGCCCGCTGGGGCTCCTGCAGCCCCTGGCCGACGGCATCAAGCTGATCGTCAAGGAAAGCTTTATCCCGGCTCAGGCCGACCGGCTCGTGTACGTGGCGGCCCCGATCATCACGGTGGTGGCCGCGCTGTTCGTCTACGCCGTGATCCCGATCGGGCCGCCGGTCCGCCTCTTCGGCCGCGAGGTCCCGCTGTACGTCGCGGACGTCAACGTCGGGATCCTGCTCGTCCTCGCCGCCAGCAGCATCGGCGTCTACGGGATCATCCTCAGCGGCTGGGCGTCCGACAGCAAGTACTCCCTCCTCGGCGCGCTCCGCAGCAGCGCCCAGGTCATCTCCTACGAACTGGCCCTGGGGCTCGCCGTGCTCGCGGTCGTGATGATGGCGAACTCGCTCAGCCTGGTCGACATCGTGCGGGCGCAGGCGCACGGCTGGTTCATCACGACGCAGCCGGTCGCGTTCCTCGTGTTCCTCGTGGCGGGGCTGGCGGAGACGAACCGCGCGCCCTTCGATCTCCCCGAAGCCGAGCAGGAGTTGATCGGCGGCTACCAGACCGAGTACGGCGGGTTCACGTTCGCGATGTTCTACCTCGGCGAGTACGTCGGGGTGATCACGATGGGGGCGCTGTCGGCGACCCTGTTCTTCGGAGGCTGGCAGGGGCCGGGGCTCCCACCGGTCCTCTGGTTTCTCGTCAAGGTCTTCGCCGTGGTGTTCCTCTTCATCTGGATCCGGGCCACGCTGCCCCGGCTCCGCTACGACCAATTGATGGGGTTGGGGTGGAAGGTGCTCGTGCCGGTCGGGCTGATCAACCTGGCCGTGACGGCCGTCGTCCTGGTCTGGCGGGGAATGGGATGAGCACGGCCACGCTGGGGGGGAAACTCCGGCAGACCTGGGCCGTGGTCAAGGGACTGGGGGTCGTCGGCCGGTACCTGTTCCGGCGGCCGATTACGGTCGGGTACCCGGAACGGAAGGCGCCGGTCCAGCAGCGATTCAAAGGGCGCCACTACCTCACGCTGTTTGCCGACGGGATGGAGCGGTGCGTGGGGTGCGAGCTGTGCGTGATCGCATGTCCCAGCCAGTCGATCTACGTGCGCGCGGAGGAGAACGATCCCCTCGCCCCGACGTCGAGGGGGGAGCGGTACGCGGCGGATTTCCAGATCAACATGCTGCGGTGCATCTTCTGCGGGCTGTGCGAAGAAGCGTGCCCGACCGGGGCGATTGTCCTCGGGCACGACTACGAGCTCTCGGGGTACACCCGCGAGTCCCTGATCTACACGAAAGACCGCCTGACCGAGCGCTTCCCGGGGGAGTCGGGCCGGGACCCCCACCGGGAGGTCTGAGTGGCGGTCCTCTTCGGGGTGGTCGCCTGCCTGGCGCTCGCCGGGGGGGTGGGCGTGATCGCCTCTCGCCGGCCCGTGCACAGCGTGCTGGCGCTCCTGCTGGTCCTCGGCAGCCTCGCGGTCGACTACCTGCTGCTCGATGCGCAGTTCATCGCCGTGCTGCAGCTGATCATCTACGCCGGTGCCATCGTCGTCCTCTTCGTCTTCGTCATCATGCTCCTCCACGCCCGCAGCGGGGAGGAGGCCCGGGCCGCCGCGGTGCTGCCGCCCGCCGCCGCCATTCCGGTCTGCGCGGTGTTCGGCCTGATTTTGCTGGCCGTCCTCACGGGCGCCGGCATCGCTCCCGCCGCGGTCGGGCCCGCGTTTGGGACGGTGCAGGAGGTGGGACGGGCCCTCTTCTCCCGCTTCCTCCTGCCGTTTGAGGCGGCCTCGATCGTGCTGCTGATCGGGATGATCGGCGCGGTGGTCCTGGGCAAGCGCCTGCCGCCCTCTCCCCCGGACGCCGGACGGCCCGCCGAGGGGCCCGGGGCAAGCCGGTGACCGTTCCCGCCCCGTACCACCTGGCGCTCAGCGCCGTCTTGTTCACGCTGGGAATGGTCGGGGTGCTCGTCCGCCGGTCCGCGCTCGTGATGTTCATGTCGATCGAGGTGATGCTGAACGCGGTCAACCTGGCGCTCGTGACGTTTGCCCGCCTCCGCGGCGCCGTGGACGGGCAGCTGCTCGTCTTTTTCGTCCTGGTGGTCGCGGCCGTGGAGGTCGTGATCGGGCTCGCGATCATCGTGGACGTGTTTCGCGCCATGGAGACGGTGGACGTGGACGATGTGGATCTGCTCCGTGGCTAGGCGGTCCGCCGGCGGCGTGACCCGGAACGTTCTGCCCGCGCCGCCCGGGGCCGGGCGGCGCCCGGCATGCTGATCCCCGTCCTCGCGGTCCTCGTCCCCACGCTTCCCCTCGCCGGCTGGGCCCTGAACGGCCTGTGGGGTGGCCGGTTCACGCGCCGGACCGTGGCGATCGTGGCGTGCGGCGCGGTCGCGGCGGCGTTTGCCGCGGCCGCGCTCCTGCTCTGGCAGATCCGGCTCGCCCCGCCGCCCGGCCGCGCGCCGGCCGGCGGCCCCTCCTGGAGCGTGGACCTCTACTCGTGGATCGGCGCCGGCTCGATCCAGGTGCCCATGCGCCTGCTCGTCGATCCCCTCTCGGTCGCGATGGCGCTGGTGGTCGGCGGCGTCGGGCTGCTGATCCACGTCTACTCCGTGGGCTACATGGACGGCGACCCGGGGTTTGCCCGGTACTTCGCCTACCTGAACCTGTTCATGGCCTCGATGTTCTGGCTCGTGCTCGCCGGGGATCTCGCGGCCATGTTCATTGGGTGGGAAGGTGTGGGGCTGTGCAGCTACCTCCTCATCGCCTTCTGGTTCACCCGCCCCGCGGCGGCCGCGGCCGGAGTCAAGGCGTTTCTCGTCACGCGGCTGGGGGACGTCGGCTTCCTCCTCGGCATCTTTGTGGCGTTTGGCGTGTTCGGGACGACGGACTTTGGGGTGATGACCAGGGACGCCGGCGCGCGGCTCGCGCTCGGCGGCGGCGCCGCGACCGCGCTCGCGCTTCTCTTGTTTGCGGGCGCCGCCGGGAAATCCGCGCAGCTCCCCCTGTACGTCTGGCTCCCGGACGCGATGGAAGGGCCCACGCCGGTGAGCGCCCTGATCCACGCGGCGACGATGGTGACGGCCGGGGTTTACCTGATCGTCCGGCTGCACGCCGTGTTTCTCCGCGCGCCGGCCGCGATGGATCTCATCGCGGCCGTGGGGGCGGTCACCGCGATCTTCGCCGCCGCCGCCGCTCTCGTCGAATCCGACCTCAAGCGGGTGCTCGCCTACTCGACCATCAGCCAGCTCGGGTACATGTTCCTGGCGGTCGGGGTGGGGGCGTTCTCCGCCGGCATCTTCCATCTGACGTCGCACGCCTTTTTCAAGGCGCTCCTGTTCCTCGCCGCAGGCGCCGTGATGCACGCGCTCGGCGGGGAGACCGATATGCGGCGGATGGGCGGGCTGGCGCGGCGGCTGCCGCGCACCGCCGCCGCATTTGCCGTCGGGGCGCTTGCGCTCGCCGGGATCCCGCCGCTCAGCGGATTTTTCAGCAAGGATCTCATCCTCTCCGAGGCGTTCCGCGCGCAGGCCTGGTTGTGGGCCGTCGGGGTGGCGGCCGCCGGGCTGACCGCGGTGTACATCGTCCGGGCGTTCGCGCTCACGTTCCTGGGAGCGGATCTTCGCGGCGCGGAGGGCGCCGCGCACGATCCGCCCCCCTCGATGGCCGCGCCGATGTGGATCCTCGTCGGGCTCACGGTCGCCGGCGGCGCGCTGGGGTGGTCGTTCACCCATCCGGGGATCCTGGAGCGGTTCCTCCTGACGGTTCTGCGGGCGGGCGCCGGGCCAACCGCTCGGGCCGGGGGAGCGGGGGAGGGGACGCTGGTCGCCGCGAGCGTGCTGGTCGCGGTGGCCGGCATCGTGGTGGGCTGGCTCGTGTACGGTCGCCGGAGCCTGCGCGGCGGCGTCCCGGTGCTCGCCAGGCTGCTGCGCCGGCGGTTTTATATTGAAGATGCGTACGCGGTCGCGGTGATCGGTCCGGTCCGCGCCCTGGCGCGCGCCGCGGCGGTCGCAGACCTGACCGTGCTCGACGCCGCCGTCATGGGGCTGGCCCGCGCGGTCGGACGCAGCGGGCAGGCGCTGCGCGGCCTCGAGACCGGATACCTCCGCCACTACGCCGCCTTCGTCCTTGTCGGTGTGCTGCTGATCCTCGCCTATTGGGTGTCGCGCTAGTGGGGCCGCTCACCTGGCTGATCGCGCTCCCCCTGCTCGGCGCCGCGGCCGCGGCCGCGGTGGGCCG
>DATHLI010000401.1:0-7149 GCA_035488355.1 bacterium
CAGCGGCCCCCAGTTGATCTCCTCGAAGCCGATCATGTTGAAGACCGCGATCGGCAGGGTCCGGGTGTTCCGCCCGGCCAGGATCACCGAGAACAGGAAGTTGTTCCAGGAGAAGATGAAGCTGAGGATGGCGGCGGCCACAATCCCCGGCCGGACCAGGGGGAGCGCCACCCGCCGGAACGCGCCGTAGTACGAGCAGCCGTCGATGCGCGCCGCGTCCTCGAGTTCCACCGGGATGTCCTCGAAAAACCCGATCATCACCCAGATGATCAGCGGCAGGCCGACCACCAGGTGGGCGAGGATGAGCGCCTGGTACGTGTCCACCATGTGCAGGCGCCGGAAGAGGATGTACCAGGGAATCAGGTAACTGATCCCGGGCACGATCCGGGCCACGAGGACGGTGAGGGCCAGAGCGCTCTGGCGCCAGCGCGCGATGCTGAACGCCGCCGGCAGCCCCACCGCCAGGCCGAGGAGGGTGCTGCCCGCCGCGACCACCAGGCTGTTTCCTATGTATAGGAGAAACGGGTTCCGGGCGAAGACCTCCGCATAGTTCTTGAACGTCAGGGCGAACCGAAAGAAGTGGGGCGGATACCCGGCCGCCTCGACCTGCGTCTTCAGGGAGAGCGTCACCATCCAGAAGAAGACAAAGACCGTCGGCACCATCACGGCGGCCACCAGCGCGTAGTACCCGGCCGCCCGGATCGCTCGCGCCGCGGCGCGGCGCCGCCTGGCGGCCGGGGCGGCGCGGAACCCCGCGCGGCCGGCGCCCGCTACCATTCGGTCCTCCGAACCTTCATCAAGATCAGCGCGGCGCCCATGACGATGGCGAACAGCGCGACCGCCACGGCGGACGCGTATCCCATGTTGAAGTACGCGAAGGCCTGGTTGAACAGGTAGAGGTTGATGGTCTCGGTGGCGTTTGCGGGCCCCCCCTGGGTCATCACGAAGATGATGTCGAACGTCTTGATCGCATCGATGCCGCGGAAGAGGATGGCGACGATGATGATCGGGCGCAGGAGGGGCAAGGTGATGTGCCAAAGGGTCCCGAGTCCGGTGGCCCCGTCGATCACCGCCGATTCGTAGGGCTCTTTCGGCAGCGCCGCCAGCCCCGCGAGCGCGATCAGCATGATCAGCGGGGTCCACTCCCACACGTCCACGAGGGCCAGCGCGTAGAGCGCCGTCCGGCTGCTGTAGGTCCACGTGAACGGCCCGAACCCGACCCGGGTGACCAAATAGTTCATCACCCCCAGCGTAGGGTGGTACATCATCACGAAGATCAGGGCGACCGCCGTCGGCGTCGCGACCATCGGCAGGATCGAGAGCGTCCGGATGAGACCCCGTCCCCAGAACTCGCGGTTGAAGAGCAGGGCCATCGCCACGCCGAGGACCGTCTCCGCCGCCACGACCAGCGCCGCGAAGTACAGGGTCCGAAAGAACGCCTCCCGGAACCTCGCGTCGGCGGTGAGGATCTGCGCGTAGTTGGCGATGCCGATGAAGTGCGGCGGGGTCAGGCTCGACGCGAACCATTCCTGCAGGCTCATCCACCCGGTGTACAGCACCGGGTAAACGATGATCAGCGCCACCACGACGACCGCGGGGGCGGGGAAGATGAGGGGGGCGTGCCGCTGCGCCAGCCGCGAGAGACGGTCCCCGAGCCCAACGGACAGCGCCATCGGCGGAGGGCCCGGCTCTCCGGAGGGCGCCGCTAGCGTTCGGTCTTGTCCAGGAGGTCCTGGAACTGCTTGTCGGCCTCGGCGATCACCGCGGCCGGCTGAGCGCCTTCGATGGCTTTCTGGATGGCCACGCCGATGATATCCCGGTACTGGGTGACGTCAACGATCTCGGGGAGCCCCGGCCGGCCGATCTTCAGGCTGTCCTGGTAGGCCTGGTACCAGGCGATCGGCATCCTCGGCCGGGCCTTGATCTCGGGAAGCCCCCAGGTCGAGGCGCGGCCGACCCCGACGCCGCCCAGAAGTTCCCGGTTGCAGCTCTGCTTGCTGGTGGCCCACTCGGAGAACAGGTAGGCGGCTTCCTTGTGACGGCTCTGCGCGCTCACCGCCATGGCGTTCGTGAAGGTCGGCGCGAAGTGCCCGGCCGGACCCGCCGGCAGCGCGGCATAGCCCACCTTGCCGGCGATCTTCGACTTGGTGGGGTCCTCGAACTGGTTGGCAAAGTTCACGCCATCGATGTACATGGCCACCTGCCCCTGCATGAACGCGGCGCTGCACTCGTACCAGTTGAAGTTGACCACGCCGGGAGGGGCGAATCGCCGCAGCATGCCCGCGTACCACTCCATGCTCTTGACCCACGCGGGCGTGTTCATCGCGGATTTCCGGTCCCGGGTGAGGTACTCGCCGCCCATGGCATAGAGCACAAAGGCCCAGGGCGTGGCGTTGGCGTTCTTGAGGCCGCGCATGACGAACCCGTACGTGGCCGGCGGGTTGTGCAGGGCCTTGGCCCGCTCCTCCAACTCCTCCATGGTGCGGGGCGGCCCCCACCCCTTCTGATCGAAGATGTCCTTCCGGTAGAAGAACACGAAGGGGTCGACGAAGGTGGGGAGCGCGCTGATCGTCTGATCCGGCTGCGTCACCGCCTGCTTGGCCCCGGCCGTCACATCGTTCCAGGCATAATCCTCCGCGGTCAGGGTCTTGTCTTGCAGGTAGGAGTTCAGGGGCTGGAACCAGCCCGACTTCCAGAACCGCCGCTTCTCCACGTGCATGCTGGCGTGCCAGGCATCGATCCCTCCCGAGCCGGACGTCATCTCCACGACGAGCTTCTCGCGGCCCTGGACCTCGGGGATGACCTCGGACTGGAGCTTCATCCCGGTGAGCGACTCGAACTCGGGGAAGTACTTCGTGATCTGGTCGACCCAGGGGTGCTTGTAGAAGAGCAGGAACAACGTCGTCCCTTTGTAGCGCTGCCAGTCGGCCTCCGCTTGGGCCGGCGAGGCCCCAAACGGGCCGGCCGCCGCTCCGGCGGCCGCGGCGGCTCCCAGCCGGAGCGCCTCCCGCCGGGTCATGGCGCGGGAGCCGCCCCTCCCCTTCCGCTGCGCAACCATGTCCGCTCCTCCTCGGCGAGGCGTGGCCTGCGTCTTATCCGGCAAGAGTTGAAACTCCTTGTGGCGAAGGCTCGTATTGTTGAAGAACGTTATCATGGGGGAGGGACGATATGCGGAGCATCACAGCCAGCGTTCTTGCCGTTGCGTGCGTGCTCGTGTTTTCAGCGCCGTGGACCGGCGCGGCGAAGATGCTGACCGGAGATATCAAGAAGGAGCTCCAGACCGCGACCTTTCATGCCAGCGAGTTGGCGCAGCGGGGCAACTCGGTCGCAGCTTCGAAGCTCCACTTGCAGCACGTGATCAACTGCCTGGTGGGGGACACCGGCTCGAACTTCAAGCTGGACGCCGGGTACCCGTGCCAGGGACAGGGCAACGGGATCATCCCCGACCTCAAGGCCGCGGCGGCCATGAACTATCCGGGCGCCGCCAAGGCGCTCAAGGAGGCCACGCTTTCCCTGGATCTCGCCGTGCAGGCGCTGGCGAAGACCGATGTCAACGAGGTTCAGCCGTGGGCGAAGGTGGTGGCCGACCACCTGAAGGCCGCGCTGGCAGCCCTGGGATCCTGACGGCCTGCACACTCTGAACGACGCCGGATCCTTGTCGGAGCCGTCCTATCTGCTCCTGCGCGCCAGCGGCAGGAGTGACAGCGCGAGCCCGAGCCCGACGACGCCCGCGAGGGCAAAGACGCCTCCCCAGCCCACGCCGAGGTCGATGAGCCATCCGGCCGCAAGGGGCGCCGCGGCCGTCGCCCCAAACCCCAGGAACGCCTGAACGGCCTGGGCCGAGCCGATGCGGTCCCGGGGGGCGAGCTCGGTGACCGCGGTGGAGTAGATGGCCGAGTCGGCGGAGACGAGCACGCCGTAGACGCACCCGGCGGCCAACAACAACGCCCACGGGGCCGTGCCCAGCAGGCCGAACCAGAGCGAGCAGAAGCCGCTCGCGAGCGCGATCCCCAGCGCCGCGCGCGAGCGGCCGAGGGAATCCGAAAGCCATCCCCCCAACCACACCCCCGGCGTGCCGAGTCCGGCCATGAGCGCCGCCCATTGGCTCCCGGCGGATGCCGCGGCGGTGGGGGAGAATCCCCGCGCCGCCAGCACGCTCGTGACAAAGGCGGCCAGCCACCCGCGGGAGACGTAGAGTTCCCAGGAGTGCCCGCTGTAGGCCAGGATCGTCCTGAGCACCGGGCCGTCGCGGAGCACGGAGAGGTCGAGGTGGGCTCGGGTGCCGGAGACGGGCGCGGTGCTCCGGGTGGCGAGGATCGTTAGCGGCACGGTGGCGGCCGACACCAGCCCGAGCGCCAGCGCGGCGCCCCGCCAGCCCAAGCCCGGAAGGAGCACCCCGCTCAGCCAGAACGATGCCGCCGTCCCGAGGTAGAACGCCGACACGTAGGCGCCGACGGCGTATCCCCGTCGCGGCGGAGCGGTAGCCGCCGCCACCACGCGGACCCCGGGCAGATAGATGCCGGCGAGCCCCAACCCGGCCAGCAGCCTCAGCCCTGCCGCGCTCCAGACACCGTGCGCCAGCAACGGAAAGAGCACGAACGCCGTCGAGGACGCCGCCGCGCAACCGGCCATCACCCTGCCGGCCGGGACGCGGTCGGTGAGCGGGAGCAGGACCAGCACCGCGATCAGATACCCGACCTGGTACGCCGCGAAGACCCAGGCGATGGCGAGGGCGCTGGCATGCCACTCTGCGCGCAGGAGCAGCAGGGTGGCCGCGACGACGTTTGAGGGGAGAAGCGCGAGTGACAGGACCAGGCCGAGGAAGAAGGTGGTGTTCACCGACCGGTCCTTGGGACTGTGATCGTCTCGGCCTGCGATGGGACCTCGCTGCCGCTACACGCGCTCGCGCGGCGCCGCGGCGGCTCCGGCTGCAGCCCCGGGCACGACTTCGAAGCGGCGCAGCGCCTCCCACGAAACCTCCACGCCGTGCCCGGAGGCGGCGGGAGGCATGATGCGTCCCTGCTCGGCCTGGATCGGGGACCTGAGGAGGCCGAGCTCGGTGAGGCTCCCCCCATCGACGTCTTCGAGGACCGTCGCATTGGTGACGGCGCAGTGCAGATGGCAGGAAATCTCCACGACCAGGTGCGCGGAGACGGGGAGGTGATGCGCCTGGGCCAGGTGGGCGATCTTCAGCCATTCGGTGACGCCTCCAACCCGCGCCACATCCGGCTGGACGATATCGACCGCCGACCGGCGCAGGTATTCGGCGAACTGGTATCTGGAGTGCACGTTCTCCCCGAGCGCGACCGGCGTTCGCACCTGGGCCTTGACCCAGGCATTCCCCGGGACATCGTCCGCGAGCACCGGCTCCTCGATCCAGTGGAGGCCGAACGGCTCCAGCATCCCGACGCGCTGAACGGCCTCGGCGGCCGTCCACTTCTGATTGGCGTCCACCATCAGCCGCGCTCCCGGGCCGATCTTGGCGCGCACCGCCCGGACCCGCTCCACGTCCCGTTCCGGATCATCGTCGCCGACTTTGATCTTGAACGCCTGGTAGCCGCGGCGCTGCCAGCGCTCCACCTGCGCCAGAAGCTCGGGCAGCGACAGATGCAGGTTGACCCCGCTGCCGTAGGCGGGCGCCGGGGCGCGCGCGCCGCCCAGCACGGCGCACAGCGGCTGCCCGGCGGCCTTGGCGCGGAGATCCCACAGGGCGATATCCAGCGAGGCCAGCGCCAGGCGCGCGATCCCGCCCCCGACGTCGTGGGTCTCGCGCCACAGCCGTTCCCAGATCTGCTCGACGGGCGCGGGATCCCTGCCCACCAGCCCGGGCAATAGATAATCGGAGAGCAGCGCCGCGACCGCCGTGCCGCCGGCGCCGACCGTGTAGGACCAGCCGACGCCGTCCAGACTGGAGTCGGCCGCGATGCGCGTGACGATCAGCTCGTGGTGCGTGATCCGGTGGGTCGCGCTCCCCCAGGGGGCCGGGAGCGGCACCCGGTAGCAGCGGGCCTCGGCCGATGCGATCTTCATCGCTTACTGGTCCGAAAGGGTGTCGCGGCGCAGTCCTCCCTGGAGGATCACGCCGACCTGCTGCAGGCAGGCGATGTCCGCCAGCGGGTTGCCGTCCACGCTGATCACGTCGGCCAGCTTGCCGGGCTCGAGGCTGCCGGCCTCGCTCCCCATCCCGATGGCCTCCGCCGCCCGCCGGGTGCCCGCAAGGATCGCGTCGTGCGGATCCGCGCCCCACTCCACGACCTTGGCGATCTCCCACCACATCAGCCCGTGCATCGAATCGGTCCCGAGCGCCCACTTCACCCCGCTCTCGAGCACGGCCTGAAAGGTCTGCCGGGACCGCTCCCGCGATTCCATGAGCTTCGCCATGATGGACGGCACGCCGCCATCGCCCTTTTCGATGCCGTCGGGGTGCCCGCTCACGGCGTTGTTGGTGACCAGCCACGTCCCCCGCTCCCGCATCGCCGCGAAATCCTCGAACTCGCACAGCTTGCCGTGCTCGATCGTGTCCACCCCGGCGTCGATGCAGATCCGGACGCCCGGCCCGCCGTGGGCGTGGACGGCCACGGGCTTGTTGTTGCGGTGCGCCTCCTCCACGACCACCTGGACCTCCTGGGGAGAATAGGCGTACCACCGGGCGGCGGTGCCCTTGCTGGAGGTGCCGCCGGTCATGAAGAGCTTGATCAGGTCGGCCCCCATCGCCACGTTCTCCCGGATGTGCCGGCGGATCTCATCCTCGCCGTCGGAGAACGTCAGGGCGGCGCCGTGCCCGTTGCGGGCGGTGATCGGCCGCGTCGCCACGAGGAGCCGTGGGCCCGGGAGCCGCTCCTCGGCGATGGCGGCGCGCAGCTCGATATCGATGAAGTGCTCCTCCCCCACCACCCGCATGGTGGTCACGCCGGACCGGAGGTCCGCGCGGAGATTCTGCACCGCCCGCAGCAGTTGGGGCGCCGGCGCCTGCCGGAGCTGGCCGATCTGGTCTCCCAGCCCCGGGATGATGGACGCGTGGGAGTGCGCGTCGACCAGAGCGGGCAGCAGCGTCTGCGCGCCGCAGTCGAGGATCTCGGTCCCCTCGGGGATGGAGATCTCCCCCTGTCGGCCGACCGCCGCGATGCGCTCGCCCTCCACCAGCACGAC
>DATHLI010000402.1:0-2830 GCA_035488355.1 bacterium
ACGGCCAGTGTCATCTGCAGCCGCTCCCGCGCGAGCTGCCGGATCTGCGGCGCGAGGCCGACGGTGGAGACCGTGATGTGCCGCATGCCGATGCCCATCCCGTAGGGGGCGGCGAGAATCCGCACGGCGCGCACGGTGGCGTGGTAATTGGCCAGCGGCTCGCCCATGCCCATGAACACGACGTTGGACAGGCGTGTCCGCCCCTCGGCCCGGATCAGGAGAAACTGCCCCAGGATCTCTCCGGCGGAGAGGTTTCGCGCGAACCCGCCGAGGCCGGTGGCGCAGAAGGCGCAGCCCATGGCGCACCCGACCTGCGTGCTGATGCACGCGCTGCGGCGGCCATCCGCGAACCGCATCCGCACGCACTCGACCGTCTGGCCGTCCTCGAGCGCCACCAGGAGCTTGGTGGCCGACGCGTCGGGCGCTTCCTGCGTCCGGCGGACGGCGAGGCTTCCGATCCTCGCGTCCTCCGCAAGCCGGTCCCGGAACGCGCGGGGGAGATCCGTCATCTCGTCCACAGCGGCGGCCCCACGGACGTAGAGCCACCGGGCGATCTGGCGCCCGCGGTACCGGGGTTCGCCGAGGCGCTCTACGAGCGCTTCCAGGTCCGGGAGCAGCAGCCCGCGCAGATCGAGAAGCGTGGATGCGCGGCCGGTGGTCATGGTGTCCGGCGGCGAAACACCGCGACGAAGAAGCCGTCGGTGTCGTGACGGTGCGGACTCAGCAGCGCGGCGCCGGGCCCGGCGGGGAGCGCCGCCGCTACGGGCGCGCCGCCGGTTCCGGGAGGCCACCCGGTGATCGGCACCGGCTCGAACCCGGCGTGGGCGCCGAGGAACCGGGCCGCGACCTCCGGGCCTTCCTCCGGCTCGAGCGAGCACACGGCCAGCACCAGCGTGCCGCCGGGCCGGACCGCGCCGGCGGCGCCTTCGAGGATCTCCAGCTGACGGGCCGCGAGTCCGGGAAGATCCTCGGGCCGGAGGCGCCACTTGATCTCCGGCCGGCGCCTGAGCACTCCCAGCCCCGAGCACGGCGCGTCCACGAGCACGCGGTCCGCGCCTCCGGGCACGGCCGCTTCCAGATGCGCGGCGGCGATGGGCCGCGGGTCCACGATCCGGACTCCGGTGCGCGCACATTGGCGGGCGAGGGCATCGAGCTTTGCCGGAACGGTGTCGCAGGCCACGATTCGTCCCTGGTTCTCCATCAGGGCGGCCAGATGGACCGTCTTTCCCCCTGATCCCGCGCAGGCGTCGATCACCGTCTCCCCCGGGAGGGGCGCCAGGAGACGGCCGACGAGCATCGAGCCTTCATCTTGATGAGCGTACCATCCGCCCGCGTAGGCGGCCCGGCGCGCATCCGGCGAGGCCGAGACGATTCGCGCGCCTTCGGGAAGGAGCGCGGAGCGCACGGTGCGGACCCCGAGCCGTTCAAGCGCATCCGCGACCGACTCGGGCGAGCCGCGCAGCGTGTTCAGGCGGATCGCCGACGGCGGCGCCGCGTTGTTGGCGCGGCAGAGCGCGCGGGTTTCGTCGGATCCGAAGCGCGCCATCCACCGGCCGACGAGCCAGGCGGGATGGGAATGGCGGAGCGCGATGCCCTCGGGGGCGCCGTCGTCGGGGATCGCGATGGGTGAGGCGGCGATCCGGCGGAGCACCGCGTTGACCAACCGCACGGTCCCCGGGTGGCCGACCTGCTTCGCCAGTTCGACGGCCTGCGAGCAGGCCGCGGAAGGCGGAACCCGATCGAGGAACAGCAGCTGGTACGCGCCGATGCGGAGCACGGTCCGGATGCGGGATGGGAGATCGTCGAGCGGGGTCCGCGTGACCTGCGAGAGGACCCAGTCCACCTCGGCCCGGTGCCGCAGAGTCCCCAACGTGATCTCCGTGGCCAGCGCCTCATCCACGGCGCTCAACCCGGCGCGGTCCAGCGCCGTGCGGAGCAGGACGCCGCTGAACGCGCGGTCGGCGTCCACGCGGTGCAAGACTTCTAACGCCACCTCCCGAGAGGTGCGCGGGCGGGCCGCCGGACGAGCCGGGCCCGCCCGTGGACCGTCCGCGGGGACATCACTCCTCACGCCGCATGTTGGCGAGCAGCAGCATCCGGGCGAGCTCGAGGATCGCCGTCGCCGCCGCCGCGACGTAGGTCAGCGCCGCCGCGGTCAGCACGGAGCGGACACCGCGAAGCTCGTCGGCGGTGACCAGGCGTTCCTCGCGCAGCGCGCGCAGCGCGCGGGCGCTGGCGTCGAATTCCACCGGGAGCGTGACGACCGTGAACGCCACGAATGCCGTGAAGACCAGGATCCCCAACTGGATCATCGTTCCCGAGTGGAACAGGAAGCCCAGGATGAAAATCGGCCACGCCAACCACGAACCGAACTGGACCGTGGGCACCATGGCGGACCGCAGCGCGAGGGGCGCGTATTCGCGGGCATGCTGGATCGCGTGCCCGGTCTCGTGCGCGGCCACGCCGACCGCAGCCACCGAGGCGCCGTCGTAGACGTCCGAGGAGAGGCTCAGCGTGCGCGTCCGGGGATCGTAGTGATCCGAGAGGACCCCATTGATTCGCTCGATTTGCACACTCGAATAACTTCCGGCCGGAGCGCCGGCTTGTCGTGCGGTCTCAATAGAAAGACCGTTGCGGCGCAGGATTTCCGCGGCAACCTGCGCCCCGGTGAGTCCGCTGCTGATCGGCACCTGACTGTACCGCGCGTAGGTGGACTGCACCCGGAGCTGCGCGAAGAGCGCAAGGAGGATGGCCGGGAGCACAATGATCATCGTCGGATCCCAAAACCAGAACATCGCATTCACCTCCTCCCTTAAATTGTAGCACAGCC
>DATHLI010000403.1:0-2592 GCA_035488355.1 bacterium
ACGAGCGCCGCCCAGACCGCCGGACCGCGGTCCCCGTCCTTCAGGGCGAGCTCCACTCTGGATGCGCCTGCGGCTTCCCGGTACGAGGCGAACAGCCGGACCGTGACCTTCACAGCCCCGATTGTACCACAGGACGGCGGATTCCCCGGCCCCGGGGGCGTGGTCCATGGCGTGGGGCGGGCAGGTGGTCGCCGGGGCCGGCCGAACAAGATGATGGGAGCTCGGCGGCCGGAACTCCTGTGCGGGACCGGGCGTTTGGAGTGATGAGGGGAGAGGAGGCATATGCGCAACCCGTTCCGACCGCTTCGGGTCGCCGCGACGGCGCTCGCCGCGACCCTGATGGCATTCGGTCTGCCAGTGCCGTCCGCCCACGCCCAGCTCTTTGGGATGAGCGAGCAGCAGGAGATCCAGATCGGGCGGCAGGTCGAATCCCAGGTCGCCAAGACCTATGGGTTCGTCAATGATCCCGCGAAGACGCAGTACGTCAGGACCATCGGGCTCAGGCTGGCGCGCGTCTCGGAGCGGCCCACCCTGCCGTGGACGTACCATATCGTGCAGGACTCCTCCGTGAACGCCTTCGCCGCTCCCGGGGGATTCGTGTTTGTCACCAAGGGGCTGCTGCCCTTTGTCAAATCCGAGGATGAGCTGGCGTTCGTGCTGGGCCACGAGACCACCCACATCGCCCACCGCCACGCCGTAGACCTGGCCCAGCGCGAGATGGAGCTGCAGCTCGGCGCCACCCTGATCACCCGGATATTCTTCGGCGGCGATATGACGGCGTACCAGTTGTCCCGGATCGGCAGCGCGCTGCTCGGGGCGAAGTATTCTCGCGACAAGGAATATGAGGCCGACCATTACGGGGTGATCTACGCGAAGAAGGCCGGGTGGGATCCTCGGGCCGCCGTCGCGTTCTTCGAACGGCTGCGGGGATTGGAGCAGAAGCCGGGGGTGATCGGCACCGCATTCGCGAGCCATCCACCGACGCCCGCCCGGATCAGAGCCGTGCGCGATGAGCTGCGCCAGATGGGCTACCAGGTCGCGCTCCAGGTCGATGGGACGCCGCAGCAGCCGGAGCCGTCCTCCGCGCCGGCCTCGCCCGCTGAGCCGGCCTCCCCCCCCACGCCCCGACCGGCATCGCAGCCTGCCGCCCCGCCGCCCTACCTCGACAGGTGACGCTGAGGAGCCGCCGGATCTCTCGAAGGTGAAAGCGCTTCGCATCACCGATCCCTACGCGGTCCCCGGCCGGTACCGCAAGGCGCAGCTGCACTGTCATACCACGAACTCAGACGGGACGTACTCGCCGCCGCAGCTCGTCGAGCGGTATCGGACCGCGGGATACGCCTTCGTGGTCTTCACCGATCACGGACGGGTGACCGCCTGCGACGATCTCAACGACGGCGCCTTTCTGGCGCTGCCGGGGGTCGAGACCGCGATCGGGCGGCCGTTCGGGCCGCTGGGTCCGCATCTGGGACGGCTGGGGGCGCCGGGGCCGCTCCATGTGCGCGGGGCCCAGGCATGCATCGACGCGACCGTCGCCGCCGGTGGCGTGGTGTCGCTCCACCATCCGGGGTGGACGGGCAACCTCTGGACCGGCGGGTGGTCGGTGGCGGAGATGGCGCGGCTGCGGGGGTACCACCTGATCGAGGTCAGCAACCACCACAGCCACAGTCCCGCGGATGTGAAGCGGTGGGCGGCGGTGCTCGCCCTGCGCGGAGCGCAGGCGCCGGTCGGAGCGGTGGCCGTCGACGATCTTCACCGCGACCGGGATTTCGATACGGGCTGGGTGATGGTGAAGACCGAAGCCGTGACTGCGGAGGGGTTCCTGCGGGCCCTGCGCGGCCTGGCGGTGTACGCCTCGACCGGGCCGAGCGCCGAGTTTGGACTGCGCGACGGCGCGATCAGGTGCGCCACGGATGCGGTCCGGGTCCGGTTTATCGACGCCCTTGGCGCGATCCGCCACGAGAGCGGGGGGCCGGAAGCCGCCTACGAGCCCCGCGGCGATGAGGGGTTCGTGCGGGTGGAGTGCGCCGGCCGTTCGGGGGGGACCGCGTGGTCGCAGGCGTTCTGGGTCTCAGGTCCCGCAGGCCCGTCTGGTTTGCGTCCCCCTGGGGACCAGGGTATAATCTCACCATGAATTCCGTCCTCACCACGGGGTCGCGCCTCGCGCTCGACGACGCGGCCCCGGCGACCGGGCCGGTGAGCACGCGCGAACTGGTGCTGGTCGCCAACAGCCCGGGCGAGGTCTCCTACCTGGCCATCCCCATGGCCCGCGCCGCGCGGAAATGGGCGGAATCCCGGGGGCTGCCGCTCGCGGTGTCACTCATCCTGCCGCCGTGCCAGTGGGCGAGCGGTCAGGAGGAGCCGTTTGCCCGGCAGGCGGCGGTGTTCGAACGCATCTTCAAGCCGCGGGATTGTCTCGCCTTCGCCGCCCGCCTCCGCCGTTTCCCGGCCCCGGGTCCGGGGTGCGTGCTCCATTTCGGGGGCGATCTCTGGTACTCGGCCACGCTCGCCCGGCGGTTTCGCTTCTCCGGCTTCGCCTACGTCGAGGCCCCCCAACCCATCCTCAGGCGCGCCCGCTGGTTCGAGCGGGTC
>DATHLI010000404.1:0-13710 GCA_035488355.1 bacterium
CGGGTTGACGGCGACGCTCCGGGAGGACCAGCGCGCCCGGTTCGTCGATCACATCCCGATGGGCCGCACCGGCCGCCCCGAGGAAGTGGCGGCCGCCGTGGCCTTTTTCGCCTCGGAAGAAGCCAGTTACATCACGGGTCAAGTCTTGAACGTGGACGGCGGTCTGGTGATGCGGTAAGAGATCAGGGGGTGGATGCGCAATGGCCGCACCGGTGTTCGATCGCGTGAAGGCGATCGTGGTGGAGCAACTCGGCGTGGAGGCGAACGAGGTGACGCCTCAATCGAAGTTCGTCGAGGATCTGGGCGCCGATTCGCTCGATGTGGTCGAGCTCGTCATGGCGCTGGAGGACGAGTTCGACCTGGAGATTCCCGACGAGGAAGCGGAAAAGATCGCCACCGTCGGGGAGGCCGCAAAATACATCGAGAGCCACGTCGAAGCGCCGACGGAATAGGCGCGTCCCCTAGGGACCCGAGGGCGAACCGCATGGGTAAACGCGTCGCCCTGACCGGTGTCGGTGTCGTCACCCCGATCGGCACCGGGAAGGACGCCTTCTGGACCGGGCTGATGGAGGGCCGCTCGGGGGTCCGGCGGATTACCGCGTTCGATCCCACGCCGTACGACACGCAGATCGCGGGCGAGATCCCGGGATTCGACCCCACGCAGTTCATGGACCGCAAGGAGGTCCGCCGCAACGACCGGTTCGTCCAGCTCGCGCTGGCGGCGTCCCGGCTGGCGCTGGACGACTCGGGCTTCGCGATCACCCCTCGGAACGCCGATCGGGTGGGCGTGATCATCGGATCGGGGATCGGCGGCGCGGCCACCTGGGAGGAACAGCACCGGGTGCTGCTCGAGCGCGGCCCCGGCCGTGTCAGCCCGTTCTTCGCCACGATGATCATCGTCAACATGGCCTCCGGCGCCGTCAGCATCGCCCACGGCGCCAAAGGCCCGAACCTCTCGATCGTGTCGGCGTGCGCCACCGGCGGGCATGCGATCGGCGACGCGTTTCGGGCGATCCAGCGCGACGAGGCTGTGGCCATGATCTGCGGCGGCAGCGAAGCCGCCCTGACCCCGCTCAGCCTCGCGGGCTTCTGCTCGATGAAGGCCATGAGCACGCGCAACGACGCGCCCGAGCGGGCCGTCCGGCCCTTCGACGCCGGGCGGGACGGATTCGTGATGGGGGAGGGGGCGGGGATCGTCCTGCTCGAGGAATGGGAGCACGCCGAGCGGCGGGGCGCCCGGATCTACGCGGAGATGGCGGGCTACGGCACCAGCGCCGACGCCTTCCATATTACCCAGCCCGATCCGGAGGGTGATGGGGCCGCCCGGGCGATGCACATGGCGCTGCGGGACGCCGGCGTCGAGCCCCCAGAGGTGGGGTACATCAACGCCCACGGCACCAGCACCCCCTACAACGACCGGCTCGAGACGCTGGCCATCAAACGGGTCTGGGGCGACCACGCGCGGCGTGTGCCGATCAGTTCCACGAAATCCATGACCTCGCACCTCCTCGGCGCCGCCGGCGGCGTGGAAGCGGTGGCCTGCGCCCTGGCGATCGAGCGGGACATCCTGCCGCCCACGATCAACTACGAGGTCCCGGACCCCGCGTGCGACCTCGACTACATTCCGAACACGCCGCGGCGCGCCCGCATCGACGTGGCGATGTCCAACGCGTTCGGGTTCGGAGGGCACAACGCCATCCTGGTGCTGCGGAGGCCGGCCTGACGGTGGACGCTTCCGCGCGCCCCCCGTCGGCGGGCCCGGTTCCTTCGGGGGCGGCCGGCCAGGGGGGGACGGAGGATTCATCCCTCCCTCCTGAACGGGAGGCGCTGGTCGCCGACCTCGAGGCGAAGCTCGGCGTCCGGTTCCGCGATCGCCCCCTGCTCCATCTCGCCCTCGTCCACGGCTCCGCCGCGGCCGAAGGCCGAACCCCCCACGGCGAGAACTACGAGCGGTTGGAGTTCCTCGGCGATTCCGTCCTCAACCTCGCCATCAGCGACTACCTCTACCGGCGGTTTCCCGGCCGCCTGGAAGGGGATCTGGCGCGCCTGCGGGCGAGCATCGTCAGCGAGGGCGGGCTGGCCCGCGTCGCCCGGGAGCTCGACCTCGGGCGCTACGTCCTGCTCGGCCGGGGAGAGGAGAAGGGCGGGGGGCGATCGCGGCCCGCCCTTCTGGCGGACGCGCTGGAGGCGGTCCTGGGGGCGGTCTACATCGACTCGGGATACGGCGTCGCCCACTACTGCGTGACGCGGGTCTTCGCCGGCGAATTGAGCCGCCTGGAGGAACCCGGGGAAGGGGATTACAAGAGCCAGCTGCAGGAGCTGGTCCAGCAGCAGGAACGGCGGCTCCCCCGGTACCGGATCACCGGCCAGCGCGGACCGGAGCACGACCGGGCGTTCGTTGCGGTCGTGGAAGTGAACGGCCGCACCCTCGGGGAGGGCCGGGGCCGCAGCAAAAAGGAGGCCGAGCAGGCGGCCGCCCAGCAGGCGGTCGAATTGCTGAGGCGGGGCCGGGCCGGATGAAGCACCTGTGGGCACCCTGGCGGATCCAGTACTTCAAGGGCCCCACGCGGAAGGACTGCATCTTCTGTTCGCTTCCCCGGGAGGGCCGGGATCGCGAGCACCGGATCGTCTATCAGGGACAGCGGATGTTCGCCATCCTCAACACGTTCCCGTACACCTCCGGGCATCTCATGGTCGTGCCGCGCCGGCACGTCGCTGATCTGGGCGTGCTGGAGGACGCGGAGATCCTGGAATTCATTCACCTGACCACCGCGGCCATGGAGGCGATCCGGGAAGCGTACGGCTCCGAGGGGTTCAACGTCGGCGCGAATTTCGGACGCGCCGCCGGCGCGGGGATCACCGATCACCTGCACCTGCACGTGGTCCCGCGGTGGGTGGGCGACACGAACTTCATGCCGGTGCTGGGAGAGGTCAAGGTCCTCCCCGAGGATCTCTCGGTGACCTACGACCGGATCGCCGCCGCCCTCAGGACGGTGCTCGCCCGCCGGACCCCGGCAGGCGGGTCCACGGCCGGCCGCGCGAACGCCGATCGAAGCGAGGCGTAGGGCCAAGGTAACGCCGATCGAGTCGAGGAGTAGAAACCAAGGGTCACGCGCGCATCAGACCCGCGCGGGCCGTTTCGAGGAGCGCCGGGACCGCGCCCGGCGCGTTGTCAGGCGTCACGCTCCAGACAGGTCGACGTTCGCGGGGATTGGCCGCTGCTCGTGGGCTCTGCTACACTACACCCGAATGCCGACGGCGTGAGTCGAGACGTCTGCACGCCGTGCCGTGGGGCTTCGGATGGAGCTCGTGCGCTTCGACCGCCGGCCGTTCGACGCGCTGCGCGCGACCTTTCGCTGGCGGATCCCGGCCGTCTACAACATCGGGGTGGACGTCTGTGACAAATGGGCGTCCGATCCCGGCCGCCTGGCGCTGCTCGACGTCACCACGGGGGAGGGAATCCCCTACACCTTCGCGCATCTGGCGCGGCGGTCGAACCGCTGGGCGAATGCGCTGCGGGCCCTGGGCGTTGGGCGGGGGGATCGTCTGGCGATCGTGCTGCCGCAGCGCCTCGAGGTGCCCCTGGCCCATATCGCCGCCTATAAGCTGGGGGCCGTCGCTGTGCCGCTGTCCGTGCTGTTTGGCGACGATAGTCTGGAGTTCCGGCTGCGGGACAGCGGCGCGCAGGCGGTGGTCTTCGATGGCCTGGCCGCGGCGAAGCTCGATCGGATCAGGCAGCGTCTTCCCGACCTGCGGCACCTCATCGCCGTGGACGAGGCCGCGCTGGGCGTCCCGGGAGCGCTGCCGGCGGCTGCGCTGGAGGAACGCGCCGCCGATGCGTGCACGCCGGTCGAGACCCTTCCTCACGACCCGGCCCAGATCATGTACACGTCCGGGACCACGGGACCGCCCAAGGGCGCCGTGCTCCCGCATGCGGCCCTGATCGGGCACCTGCCCGCGTTCGTCCTCTTCAATAACCTGGCCCCCCACCCGGGCGACCGTCTCTGGTCTCCCGCGGACTGGGCGTGGATCGGCGGGCTCTTCAACGTGCTGTGGGCCGGATGGCACTACGGCATCCCCCTGGTGACCTTTCGTCAGCCCAAGTTCGATCCCGAACGGGCCTTCTGGGTCCTGGAGCGCCATCAGATCCGCAACACGTTTCTCTTCCCGACCGCGCTGAAGCTGATGCGGCAGGCCCACGCGCGCGGCCCCCGGGCCGGCGTGCGCCTGCGATCCGTGTACAGCGCCGGCGAGCCGGTGGGAGAGGAGTTGATCGGGTGGGGGCGTGAGGCGCTCGGGGTCACGATCAACGAGTTCTTCGGACAAACGGAAATGAACCTCGTGGCCGGGAACTGCGCGGAACTCCTCGCGGTCCGGCCCGGCAGCTTCGGCCGGCCCTATCCCGGGCACCAGGTGGACGTGCTGGACGAGGAGGGGCATCCGGCCCCTCCGGGAACCATCGGCGAGGTGGCCGTGCGCCGGCCCGACCCCGTCATGTTCCTGGAGTACTGGAAGAACCCCGAGGCCACCCGGCAAAAGTTTGCCGGCGACTGGGCACTGATGGGGGATCTGGCCGTCAAAGACGAGGACGGATATCTCTGGTTCAAGGCGCGGAAGGACGACATGATCAAAAGCGGCGCCTACCGCATCGGGCCGGGGGAGGTGGAGGAGTGCCTGCTGCGGCATCCGGCCGTCGCCATGGCGGCGGTGGTGGGCATCCCCGACCCCGAGCGGGGCCAGGTGGTCAAAGCCTTTGTTCGGCTGGTCTCCGGCGTGGCGCCGCATCCGGGTCCTGCCATCCTGCCGGATGCCCGCCTCACGGCGGAGCTTCAGCAGATGGTGAAGGACCGGGTGGGGTTGCACGCCTATCCCCGGAGCATCGAGTTTGTCGACGAATTGCCCCTGACCACAACGGGCAAGGTGCAGCGGTTCGTTCTGCGTGAACGCGCCGGGCCGCCCGCATAAACACAGGGACGGCGGACTCCGTCGAACGCCAGCAAACAGGAGTTCTCCTGATCATTATCAGGAGTTCACCTTATATCGAAGGCGAGGTTTATTCCCGGCCCATTTGGGGAGTCCTCCGGGTGGCCTGCCCCTCACTTGTCCCGCACCCTGATATTGGAAGCAATAGTCAGGTACACCTCTTGAGGGGGAGGCCTATGCGCAACAGCAAGATCGCTGCAATGCGTCTCGCGGCGATCGTCGTTCTTTTCGGGCTCATCCAGCTGGCCTACGCGCAGCCCGGCAACCCCGCCTGGATCCAGCTCCATCCCACCGGCGGACCGCCGGGCGCGCGGCTTGTTCCTGCCACAGCGTATGATCCGACAACGAATTCGATGATCGTGTTCGGCGGAGAAGCCGGGCTCTCCGCGACCAGCAACTTCTATAATGATGTCTGGGTCCTGGCGAACGCCGACGGCCTCGGCGGGACACCCGCATGGAGCCAGCTCGCGCCCTTCGGTCTCGCTCCAAACCCGCGGTTTGGCTCCGGCGCGGCTTATGACCCGGGCAGCAACCGGCTGATCGTCTTCGGGGGGGCCTACGTGGACTACCCCGCCGTCACCGGCGTATGTACATCGTACGTGAATGGCGGAACTGCCAACGATGTGTGGGTCCTGACGAACGCCAACGGGTCGGGAGGCGCGCCGTCGTGGACGCCGCTCGTCCCCGCGGGGGTGCCTCCCGCTCCTCGCCGCACGAGTGTCGTGGTCTACGACGCGGCCAACAACCGGTTGATCGTGTTCGGCGGCAGCGAAGCCTGCGGGAAGAGGAACGATGTCTGGGTCCTGTCCAATGCCAACGGGCTCGGGGGCACGCCCGTTTGGACGCCGCTCAACCCGTCCGGCGCGCTGCCGGTGGTTCGTGGTGAGATCGGCTCCGGCGGGGTCTATGACGCTGCTCATAACCAATTGATCATCTTTGGAGGCCGGGGCGATCAGGCCGTTCTCAATGACGTCTGGGTCCTGTCCCATGCCAACGGCCTCGGCGGCACCCCAGCCTGGACGCAACTGAGTCCGTCGGGCGCGCTTCCGCCGGGGAGGGAAGCCCATACCGTGACGTACGACGCCGCGGCCAACACCCTGACGGTGATGGGGGGAGCGGATTTTTCGGAAACGCACCTGCTGAGCGACGTCTGGCAACTCTCGACCGCCAACGGACTGGGGGGCACGCCGGGATGGACGCAACTCACCCCGTCGGGAGCCGGCGCACTGCCGCGGGCCGGTCACACCGCCGTCTATCATCAGGCGACCCGACGGTCCGTGATCTTCGGAGGGGTGGCGTGCGTCCCGTGCGCGGGCCTGAACAACACATGGGTGCTCGCGGACGTCGTGCCGTTCGCGGCCTTCTCGGCCGCCGCCCAGATCCATCCGGCCTCCAGTGGGTTCACTGTGCAGGGCACATTCACACCCGGATCGAGTGGAAGCATCGACCCCTTGACCCAAGACGTGACCCTCCAGCTGGGCGGGTTCTCCGCGACCATCCCCGCGGGGTCGTTTGCGGCCGTGAGCGGATCATTCACGTTCACGGGGGCCATCAATGGCGTGCCGATGGACGCGACCATTCAGCCGCAGGCCGGCGGGTATGGGTTCACGTTCGACGGCGCGGGGGCTCCGAATCTGCCGACCGTCAATCCGGTGACGGTCGGTCTCGGGATCGGGAACAACGGCGGGACGATCCAGGTGACCGCGACCTTCAACTGACGCTTCCTGTTGGTCCAACTTGACCCATCGCCCGTGGCGGGTGACGAGCGCCTCGGGCGATATACTTGACGGCCCCGCTATCTTTCTCAGGGTTTTGCTGATAGGTTTTCCCGGACGCGTACATCCTCAGTTTCCGCCGTATTTTCCCTATGGGTTTTTTCCGGGCGGACGCAGACCCGACCGGTCTCGGAGTTTCGCCCGCCCGAGCGTAGCGCGACCTCCAGGTATCGGGCTACCCTGTGACCGAGAAATTTCCCGCTAACTGCCTCGGCTCCGGATCGACGCGAGATTCTTGTCAGGGGGTGGCATGTGAAAAGAATCAAGACGGGCGCTGTTCGCATCGCGGCTCTGGTCATTGTGCTCGGTCTCAGCCAGTTGGCTCAGGCGCAGCAGGCCAGCGGCCCCATCTGGACCCAACTCAGTCCTGCCCAAAACACGAATGGGGGATCGCCGGCCCCGGCCCAGCGACTGCTCCAATCGACGGCGTATGACCCGACGACCAACTCGATGATCGCGTTCGGGGGCGCAACCCAGGACTTCGGGAATTTCGGCGTCTACAACGATGCCTGGGTCCTGACGCACGCCGACGGCACCGGCGGGACGCCGGCATGGGTCCAACTCACGCCCTCCGGCGCCCCGCCGGCCGCGCGGTTTGGCGCCGGCGCGGGCTATGACCCCGCCAGCAACCGGCTGATCATCTTTGGCGGGGCCCTCTTCGAGTACACGGGCACGTGTGCACCCACCGATAACACCGGGACCCTGAACGACGTATGGATCCTGACGAACGCCAACGGATTGGGTGGAACGCCGACATGGACACAGGTCACCCCGGCGGGGGTGCCGCCCGCTCCCCGCCGCTCCGGCGCGGTCGTCTACGACGCCGCCCACAACCGGCTGATTCTCTTTGGCGGCAACGAAGCATGCGGGGTCGACAACGACATCTGGGTTCTGACCAATGCCAACGGGCTCGAGGCGGCAACCCCGACCTGGATTCCGCTCACCCCGTCCGGGGTCCAGCCTGCCGCGCGCGGTGAAATTGGCTCCGGCGGGGTCTACGACGCCGGCGATAACATGTTGATCATCTTCGGCGGCAAAGGCGCTGCCGCCGATTTCAATGACGTGTGGGTGCTGTCGAACGCGAACGGTCTGGGCGGCGCCCCGGTCTGGACGCAGCAAAGTCCGGTCGCCGGGCCCCCACCTGCGCGGCATGCGCACACCGTGACCTACGACAGCATGGACAACGCCCTGCTGGTCATCGGGGGCGTGGATTTTACCGAAACCCAGTTCCTCGGCGATATCTGGTGGCTCTGGAACGCCAACGGACTCGCGACCAGCACGCAGAACTGGGCGCAGCTCACCTCCTCGGGCGCCGGCCCGCTGCCGCGCGCCGGCCACGGCGCCGTCTATCACCACCAGACGGATCGCCGCGCCGCGATCTTCGCCGGCGTGACCTGCACCCCGTGCGCGGGCCTGACCGACGTATGGGTGTTCTCAGGCGTTGATTTTGTGCTGTTCGACCCTCTGTCCGCCGATGTCCACATCAATCAGAACTCCAGGTCGTTCAACGTGAAGGGACACTTCAGCCTGGCCTCGGGCCGGAGTATCGACCCGCTGACCCAGCCTGTTACCTTCCAGTTGGGCGGCTTCGCGACGACCATCCCCGCGGGGTCCTTCACGCTGGCGAATAATGGATCGTACAGGTTCGCCGGGACCATCAGCGGCGTGCCGTTGGACGTGACGATACAACCTCACCAGGGCGGCTACGACTTGTGGTTCGATGGCGCAGGAGTCTCCAACCTGCCGACCGCCAATCCGGTGACGGTCAGCCTGACGATCGGCCTCGACACCGGAAGCGTCAAGGTCAGCGCGCACTTCAACTGAG
The DNA here is from genome assembly GCA_035488355.1 of bacterium. Lineage (GTDB taxonomy): Bacteria > Sysuimicrobiota > Sysuimicrobiia > Sysuimicrobiales > Segetimicrobiaceae > Segetimicrobium. The sequence goes on from DATHLI010000404.1 coordinate 8,584, forward strand.
GGGACCAATGCCTACACACTAAGGCCTGCTCTTCACCCGTCGCCCGCGGCCGGCTCACGCCGTCGCGGGCGACGGGTCTCCGGACGGCCCCAGCACCCGTTCGGAGAGACGGGAGGTATCTTTCGAGAAGCATCCGGACCGTGCCCCTTAAGGAGTATCCCCGTAGTTAGCCCGCTGCTCAGGTAATTTCCCTAGATATCCTGAGAACTTTGCCTGCTACCATTCCCCGCAGGCATTATCTATTCTCTCATCCAGGAACCCTGGGAGAAACTTCCAATAAACTTCAAGGCAAATGCCAAATCTCGGTGGGGGTGGCGTGTGAGTAGGGTCAGGTCGGGGCTCTTCCGCCTCGCGGCGGTGGTCATTGTGCTCGGTCTCAGCCAGCTGGTGCAGGCGCAACAGTCGACGACCCCCACCTGGACCCCGCTCACCCCTCCTGGGGGGACGACGACGACGGGGGGGCCGGCCGGCCCGTCCAAGCGACTTCTCACGTCGGCGGCCTATGACCCGGCGACGAACCGGATGATCGTGTTCGGGGGAACGAGCCAGGACTTCGGGAATATCACCGGCTATAACGATGTCTGGGTGCTCACGAACGCCGACGGCACCGGCGGGACCCCCGCGTGGATCCAGATCAGCCCCGCGGGAACTCCTCCGGCGGCGCGGTTTGGCGCCGGCGTGGGCTATGACCCCTACGACAACGAGTTGATCGTATTTGGCGGGGCAACTTCTTTCTATAACGGCTCGTGCAACCCAATAGTCAACCCCGGGACCCTCAACGATGTGTGGATCTTGACCAACGCCAACGGGGTGGGCGGAACGCCGACGTGGACGCAGCTCACCGTCTCGGGGGCGCCGCCCAGTCCTCGCCGCTCCGGCGTGGTGGTCTACGACTCCTCCCGCAACCGGATGATCATCTTTGGCGGCAACGAAGCGTGCGGAATGCACAACGACACCTGGGTCCTGTCCAACGCCAACGGGCTGGAGACGTGGGACACGCCGACCTGGACTCGACTCCTGCCGCCCGACCCGCTGCCCGCTGTGCGGGGTGAAAGTATGTATTCCGGAGCCTACGACACCCCCGATAACATGTTGATCCTCTTTGGAGGCCAGGGTATTGGCGTCGATTACAGCGATGTGTGGATCCTGACCAACGCCAACGGGCTGGGCGGCGCCCCGGTCTGGACGCAGCAGAACCCCGTCGGCGGGCCCCCAATGCCGAGGCATGCGCAGTTCGTCGCGTATGATGAGCAGGACAACGCGCTGATCGTGATCGGCGGAGTGAATTATAACGAAACTCAGTTCCTCAACGACGTCTGGTGGCTCTGGAACGCCGACGGGCTCGCGACCAGCCAGCAGAACTGGATGCCCCTCACCTCCTCGGGAACCAGCCCCCTGCCGCGCGCCGGGTACGGCGCCGCCTACCGCCACACCACGGACAGACGTGTCACGATCTTCGGTGGGGCCGTCTGCCTGCCGTGTGTGGGCGTGAACGACTCGTGGGTGTTTGCAAACTTTGACGCTGCGATTTTGGACCCGCCGTTCGCCACCTTCACCGCCAGTGACGCGCAAATCAATAGGGCATCCCGGTCGCTGCAGGTGGAGGGCCAGTTCACCCTCGCGGCGGGGGCGAGCATCAACCCGCTGACGCAGCCGGTCGCGTTCGGGTTCGGCGGGTTCACGGCGTTGATTCCGGCGGGCTCCTTCGTCCAAACGGGGAACGGCCCATTCCGGTTCTCCGGGACCATTGACGGCGTGCCGTTAGATGTGATGATCAAGCCGAGTAACGGCCAAAGCGGCCAAACCACCCAAAGCGGCCAAACATCACCTCAGCAGCAGGGCGGCTACGCGTTTGCGGTCGAAGCTGCGGGGGTGCCCAACCTGCCTCCCGGCAATCCGGTGACCGTCTACCTGATGATCGGCCACAATAGCGGGAGCGGCCAGGTGATCGCGCAGCCCGGAAACTGACGCTTCCTCTCCCACCCGCCGCCCGCGCCGGCCTCGCCGCCGCGGGCGGCGGCGTTGAGGGCTGCCGCGGTGCTATGATGATCGCATGCGAAGGCGGATGCGCCTCGGCCTCGTCTGCGCGCTCCTCGCCCCCGGCGTCCTCTACTGCGTCGCCCCGTCCCGATCAGCCCCCTCCGCTCCCGCCGATGTCTGGCCCGTCTCCCTCGGGGAGCGGGCGGCATCCCGGCTGGGCATTGGCCCGGGAGATCGCCTGGACCTGAGCGTGCATCCGGCCGGTCCCTGGCAGGCGGCGCGGGTGGCGCAGGTGCACCGGCCGGTCCGATACCCGACCGAGGTCGGGCGGGAGACCCTTGAGATCCGCCTGCACCTGCCCGATCTGCAGACGCTGGCCGGTCGGGGGGACGAGGTGGACAGCATCGTGGTGCGCCTCCGCTCACCGGGTGGTCCGGCGCCTGCGCGCACCGGCCGCGCACCGGAGGCGGGCGAGCGTCTCGCGGCCGAGCTGGTGACGCGATTGAACGCGTCGCCGCTGGGCTTCCGCGCCTATACGTCCGCCGAGCTGGCCGCGCGCAACTCCAGCCCGTTCGAGGTCATCGCCCGCTTCCATCGGGCGATCGGGGCCGTCACCGTCCTCGCCAGCAGCGTCTTCCTCGTGGCGATCATGACGCTCAAGGGCGAGGAAATGCGCCGTCAGGTCGGCGTCATGCGGCTGATCGGGGTCTCCCCGCGGACGGTCGTCAGTAGCGTGCTCGTGATCGCAGCGGGGGTGGCTCTCCTGGGAAGCGCCATCGGGGTCGGGCTCGGGTACCTCTTGTCGCTCGGGATCAACGCGTACTACCGGGCGCTGTTCGACACGGACCTGGTGTTCTCGCGGATCACGCCGCACCTCTTGGGGACCTCGGCCGGCGCCTCCGCGCTGCTGGGGATCGCGGCGGGCGCCTTCACCGCCTGGCGTGTCCTGCGCCAGGGTCCGCTGGAGCAGCTCGGGCGGTAGACGCTCGCCCGCCGCCGTGGGGCCAATCCTCTTCCTCGCGTTCCGCACCCTCGTCCGGGTCCCCGCCCGGACGGCGCTGGTGGTCCTCGGGCTGAGCGTCACCGGGGCGCTCCTCCTCGACATGACGATGCTGGCGGGCGGGCTCCAGGCCAGCCTCGGCTCGGTGCTGAGCCGCCTGGGGTTCGCCGTGCGCGTCGTCCCGCGCGGGACCCTGCCGTTTTCCGGCGATGCGGAGATCGCCGACGCCGACCGCCTGGCGGCGGTGATCGAAGCCCAGCCCGGGGTGACCGCGGCCGTGCCGGTTCTCGGCGCCAACCTGTACGTGCAGCAGGGCGGCCGGCGGTTCCCCTCGTTCGCGCTGGGGGTCCCCTCCGGGACCCCCGGCGCATACACGCTCGTCGCGGGCGCGGACCTGTCAGCGCGGCCCGGGCCGCCGTCGGAAGAGACGGCCCCCGTCATCCCGATCGTGGTCAACCAGAATATGGCGAGGCTCGACGGCGTCCGAATTGGCGGCCGCCTCGTTCTCTCCGCGGCGCCGGGCACGATCCTCCAGGCATTTGCGGCTGTCCAGACGTGCCGGGTGGCGGGGATCGCGGACTTCTACTTCGACCTCCCCACGCAGCGGACGGTGGCCCTTGCCGCTCCCGTCCTCCGGCGCCTCCTGAACCGGCCCCCAGGCGGCGCCTCCCTCATTCTCGTGCGGATGACGGACCCGTCGCGGGCCGACGCGCTGGCGCGGTGGATTGCCGCCCGGGATCCCCGCGTGGACGCGTTCAGCATCCAGGAGTTTCTGGCGAGAACGGGAGCCCGGCTCACCTACTTCAACCAGTTCTCCGCGATCCTCGGAACAATGAGCGCGGCGGTGGCGTTCCTGCTGATCGCGGCGATCCTGACGCTCTCGGTGGGGGAGCGGCTTGGCGAGATCGCGATGCTGCGGGCGATGGGGTTCCCGCGGGCGAGCATCGTCGGGCTCGTGCTCGTCGAGGGCATCGCGCTCGCCGCGGGCGCGATTCCGGGCGCCTTCCTCCTCGGGATCGCGATCGCCCGGAACCTCGACCGGATTCTGCTCTCGTCCCCGGGCGTCCCGGAGAACCTTCATTTCTTTACGCTCACGTCAGCGGCGGCGCTGCGGACGGTCGGGATCCTGCTCGCCACCGGCGCGCTGGGGGGAGCGTATCCTGCCGCGGTGACCGCCCGTCTCGAGGTGGCGCCGACCCTCCACCGCGAGGTCGTGTCGTGACCGCCGACCAGGCCGTCCCGATCGCGGCGGCGACTTGCGTCGTGGCAGCAGAAGCGGTCACCAAAGTCTATCCCATGCCGGGCGCGCCGGTCGAGGCGCTGCGGGGAGTCACGCTCGCCGTGGAGCGCGGAACGCTGCTGTCGATTGCCGGACCGTCCGGCTGCGGCAAATCCACGCTGCTGCACCTGCTCGGCGGCGTGGACCGGCCCACCACCGGAAGCGTGACCATCCTCGGACACCGCACCGACGGGCTCGGCGATGCGGCCCTCGCCCGGATTCGTCTGCGCCACGTCGGGTTCGTCTTCCAGCGGTTCTTCCTGCTTCCGATGCTGACGGCGGAAGAGAACGTGGCGTTGCCGATGATGGAGGCCCGGGTCCCGGCGGACGAACGCCGCCGGCGGGTGCGCGCCCTGCTCGAGCGGGTCGGGCTCGGCGATCGGATGCGGCACAGGCCGGGACAGTTGAGCGGCGGCGAGATGCAGCGGGCCGCCATCGCCCGCGCGATCGCCAACCATCCGGATCTCCTCCTGGCCGACGAGCCCACCGGCGAACTGGACGAGGCGACGGGGCGGGAGGTCGGCGGCCTGCTCCGGGCACTCAGCCGGGACGGGATCGCCGTCGTCCTGGTGACGCACAATCCGGACCTGGCGGCGCTCGCGGACCGGCAGGTGCGAATGCGGGACGGCGTCCTCGTATGAGCTCGCCGATCTGGATGCTGGCGTGGCGCAGCCTCGCCGACCGCCCGCGGAGGAGCCTGCTCCTGCTGGTCGGCTATGGGATCGGTGTGGCGGTGATGATCGCGCTGCTGTCCGTGGGGGACGCCCTCCTGGCGCAGGCCCGGGATCGGGATCTCGTGTCCGGCGGCGATGTCGTGCTGCTCCCCGAGGGCGTCGATCCGAGCGTCCTCAAGGTCAACGGCGTCACC
>DATHLI010000405.1:0-3381 GCA_035488355.1 bacterium
GGCGTAGAACGGCACGCCCCGCCAGACGTTGGCCGCGATCAGCGCCCCCCGCGCCAGCCCGGGGTCGCCGAGAAAGTCGATGTTGTGGCCGATGAGGCCGAGGTGGCGGAGCGTGTAGCTGATGATGCCGAACGTCGGATCGTAGATCCACCAGAACGAGATCGCCGAGAGCACGGTGGGCACGATGTACGGGAGGAGGACGATCGCGCGGATGAACCGCTTCCCCATGAACTCCCGGTTCAGCACGATCGCGAGCGCGAGCCCCAGGATCAGTTTGCAGGTGCAGGCCACGGTCGTGTAGAGGAAGGTGTTGAAGGTGACCAGCCGGAACAGCGGATCGCCGAGCAGCCCGGTGTAGTTCGCCAGGCCGACGAAGTGCCCGCCGCGGCCGATGATGGCGTCGGTGAGGCTGAGATAGATCCCGAGGAAGAACGGGTAGGTCAGCAGGGCCAGGAGGATGAGCACCGCCGGGGCCACAAAGACGACGCCCAGGACGTTCTTGTTGTCGAAGAACCGGCCGAGGGCGGTCGCCCGCGGCGCGGGCGGCACGGCGGCCTCGGCCTTGACGGCGCTCACCGGAGCATCGTCAGAGGGTCAGCGCGATCGGGCGGCGTGCACGCGGCGCGGTGCGGGGCGCCGGCTCCGGCTCCGGATCCCTTACCCGCGCGCGATGCGCGCGAGCCGCTGCTCGGCGTTCGCCAGGGCGTCCCGGGCGCTCTTCCCGCCGACCGTGGCGTTGGCGAACATGTCCACCACGACGTACTCCGCGTGCGCGGCGGCCGGCCGGGGCCCCGGGACCGTGGCGTAGCTGTGCACCTGCCCCCGGCGCAGGCAGTACTGGAAGGGCTTGACCTTGGGGTCGCCGTTCCAGACCGGCACGTTCTCGTACGCGCGCAGCGTGGCGTCGTAGTATCCGAGCGTCGTGTTGATCCACTGGTCGTAGTTCCCCTCCTCCATGCAGAACCGGAGGTAGTCCTTCGCGGCGTTGGGATACTTCGAGTACTTGAACACCATGGCCATCGGCATCAACTGGAGCTCCGCCGGCCGGCCGGCGGGCCCCACCGGGAAGATGGCGTGATCCATGTCCAGGGCGACGGTGGGAAACTGCGCCCTGGCGATGAAGTAGATGCTGATCCCGTTATTGGTCATGCTGATGTTTCCGGAGAGGAAGGCCTTGTTGTTGTCGGGATCGAGCCACGAGCCGACGCCCTGGGTCATCGTCGAGTACAGCTCCTTGCAGTTTTCGATGGCGTGGATCGTGCCGTCGCTGTGGAGTCCCGCGCTGCCGTCGGCGTTCCACACCTTCCCGCCGTGCGCCCACAGCCACCAGTGCGTCCAGGCGTTCGCGTCGCCCACGGCGTGCCCCAGGGAGAATCCGGTGGGATGCCCATTGGCCCGGAGCGCTTTGGCCAGCCTGAGGAAGTTGGGGATGTCCTTGGGGAACGCGTCGAACCCGGCTTCGCGCACCCAGGAGACCCGGTAGTTGACGGTGGCGCCGGGCGTGCCCATCGGCAGGGCGATCCAGTGGCCCACCGGCGTGTTGAATCCGTACGCCCGGCAGAGGTCGTACCACCCTCCGTACTTCTTCCCGAGGTAGTCCGCGACATCGTCGAGCGGCACGAGCTTGTCGGGGTAGAGGTGCGGGTCGTCGAAGAAGCTCGTGACGATGTCGGGACCGGCGCCGACGTTGGCGGCGACCGCCGTCTTCGACGGGATGTCGGGCCAGTTGACATACTCGATCGTCACCTTCACCCCGGTCTTCTGCGACCACGCCTGGGTCATCTTGTCCCAGAAGGGCTGGTCCACCGGCACGAACTGCCCCCACCGCAACACGCGCAGCGACGCGCCCCGCTCGATCGGGAGGTCCAGGGACATCCCGGGGACCCCGTAGGCCGCTCCCTCCGCCGGCCCGGCAGAGCGGTCGAGCCCCGCGGCCCCGAGCGCCGCCCCCGCCAGCCCGGCCCCTCCGGCCGCCAGGACCTCCCGGCGGGTGAGACGGCGCGGCCGGTCCGCCGCCGGTGTGCCGGGTGCTCTATCGCGGTTCCGGAAATCCCCCATGCGTGCTCCCCCCATGGCAGACGCGGCCCCTGCTGTCCGTGTGCCGGACCTCTTCGCGCTCGCCCCGCCCCATCCCTACGGACGGCGGCCGTCCCGGCGTCCCGCTCCGCCTTGACGATGCCCCGATGCTATAATAAAAGCTGCGATGCGGTGTCCGCACTGCGGGAAGCGCAGCGTCATCAGCCACGTCACGGTGCGGTGGAACCAGGTGCGAGGCCTGCTCATCCCCACCCGAGGACACTACTGCACGTCGTGCAAGACCGCGTTCGAGACCGTGCGCCCCGCGGAATCCGACTTCGCCTTTGGATCGGTGCGCGTGGATGCCATGACCGACGCGCTGCGCCGGCTGCAGGAGAACGCGGACCTCGTGGTCGTCCGTCACAAGACCGGCGCGCGGGAGGTCTTGTTCTGATCCTGGTGCTCGCGGCGCTCACCGGCATGGGAATCGGGTGGGCGCGTGGTGGACGCCTCGGCGCGCTCGGCGGCGTGTCCTTCCGGAATCCCTGGCTGCTCGGAGCCGCCATCGCGCTGGCGCTGGTCGCGCGACTCTTCCCGCTTCCTCCCGGCGCGGCGCGCCTGCTGGCGACGTCCGCCTCCCTGGCCGCGCTCGTGGCGCTCTGGCAGAACCGTCATCACCCCTTTGGTCTCCTGGTGTGTTCCGGCCTCGCCCTCAACAGTCTCGTGATCGTCCTCAATGGGGGCCGCATGCCCGTCTCGGCCTTCGCGCTGCTGGGGGCGGCGCACGGGCCGGACCCCGCGCCCCCGCCCGACCTGAGCCCGGCGCGTGTCCCCGGCGCCCGGTACGTGCTCGGGGGTCCCACGACCCGACTGCCGCTGCTCGGCGACGTGCTCCCGATCGGTCTCGGCCGGGTGACCATGGTGGTCAGCCCCGGCGATCTCCTGATGGGCCTGGGGCTGGGCGGGTTCGTGCAGCGGCAGATGCGCGAACCCGACCGCGCCGCGGCGCGCGGCCCGTTCCGCCGGCCCCGGCGCGGTCTGCTCCTTCCGCCCAGGGACTCCTCCGCGTAATCGAACAGGTGTGCGGGTGTGGCGGCCTCCCCGGAGGCCGCAATTTTTTTGCCTTTTTCGGGGGGGCCGACGTTCCGTTTGAAGGAGATTGGGGAATAGTGGAGAAAGGTGGTGGATCGTAGGGACAAGTGGGGAGCGGGATGGGCGCGGAGACGGATGCTCAGGGGCGAAGCCGAGTACGCTCTGGACGAGAAAGGGCGGGTGGTGATCCCTCCCAAATTTCGCACGGCCATGGGACACCGCGTCATCGCCACCCGCTGGGTCGATCCGTGTCTCGCGGTGTTCCCGACGGGC